>NZ_JBIVLI010000009.1:0-186871 GCF_044751205.1 Streptomyces sp. NPDC088732 | reverse complement strand
GCGTCGCCCCCTCTTGGACGTCCCGCCTCCCGGGGCCGTCGCGAACATGACTCATCGGCACATCGGCGGCCCGCGCCGCCCGGCACGGGACCGGTGACCCGCGGATCACGGCGAGTGCGCCGAAGGCGCGACGGTGCCGACACCGGCCTGGCGGCTCGGGCGCCGCGGAAGCGGCGGAAGCGTCGGAAGCGGCGGAAACCCCGTGGTGGGACCGGTCGCCGCGTGCCACCCTGACCGCCGGGCACGAGCCGGAGGAGTGGGGACGTGGGGGCGCTGGAGCCGTACGAGTACGCGGAGCGGGACGCCGTCGGCCTGCGGGAGCTGATCCGCGCCGGCGAGGTGACCGCGGCCGAGGTCGAGGCCGTCGCGCGGCGGGCCCTGGCCGAGGCCGGGGCCGAACTCAACGCGCTCACGCTGCCGCTGCTCGACCCGGCGCCCGCCCACGCGGCCGACGGGCCGCTCGCGGGCGTGCCGTTCGTGGTCAAGGACGGCGGCCCGTTCGTCAAGGGCGTCCCCTTCACCCTGGCAGCCGCGCCGTGCGGGGCGCCGTCGCGGACGCCGACCACGACCTGATGGTCCGTTTCCGGGAGGCCGGGCTGGTCGCGCTCGGCCGGAGCACCGCGCCCGAGTTCGGGCTGAGCTTCGCCACCGAGCCGCTGCGGTACGGGCCGGTCCGCAACCCCTGGAACCCGGCGCGCGGCGTCGGCGGGTCCAGCGGCGGCGCGGCCGCCCTGGTGGCCGCGGGCGCGGTGCCGGTGGCGCACGCCAACGACGCGGGCGGCTCGATCCGCATCCCCGCCTCCTGCTGCGGCCTGGTCGGGCTGAAGCCGTCGCGGGGCCGTACGCCGTCGGGGCCGCTCGCGGGCGAGGCGGCCTTCGGGCAGCAGGCGGAGTTCGCCCTGACCCGGACGGTGCGGGACGCCGCCGCGCTCCTCGACGCGGTCGGTGCGCCCGTGCCCGGGGACAAGGTGACCCTGCCCCCGGTCCCGCGCCCGTACGCCGACGTGGTGCGCGCGGACCCGGGCCGGCTGCGGATCGCGGTGACGACCGCGGCCTGGACCGGCGACCCGGTCGACCCGCGGGTCGCCGCCGTCACCGTGGACACGGGCAAGGTGCTGGAGTGGATCGGGCACCGGGTGACCGAGGCGTCCCCCGCCGTGGACGGCGAGTCCCTGGTGGAGGCGTCGGTGCTGGTCGCGCTGGCGAGCGGCGGGGCGGTGCTGCGCGCGGCGCCCCGGCTGGACCGGTCGCGGCTGGAGGCGGTGTCGCGCGCGGTGCTCGCGGAGACCGAGGCGTGCACGGCGCTGGAGCTGCTGGCGGCCGTCGACGCCCAGCACCGGGTGACGCGCGCGGTCGGCCGCTTCTTTTCCTCGTACGACCTGCTCCTCACCCCGACGCTGGGCGCCCTGCCCGCCCCGCACGGCACCCTCGTCCAGGACGACCCGCAGCACACCGTGCGGTCGTGGCTGCGGCGGCTGTTCGCGTACGGCCCGTTCACGGCGGCGTTCAACGTCTCCGGCAATCCGGCGGTCAGCCTGCCCCTGGGCCTGAGCCGCGAGGGACTGCCGGTCGGGGTGCAACTGGTCGCCGCGCAGGGCCGGGAGGACCTGCTGCTGGGCGTCGCCGCCCAGCTGGAGCAGGCCGTTCCGTGGCGGGACCGCCGGCCGCCGTACACCGTCGGCCGGATGCCGTCAGGTCGTGCCCGGGGTGGGCGGTACGACGGGGACGGTGGGCCCTGAGGTGGGCTCGGCGGGAGTGGTCTGCGCGGGAGTGGGCTGCGCGGGGGAGGTGCCGGGGGCGGTGGGCGAGGCCGTCCGGGGTGAGCCGCTGGGGACGGGGGTCGGCGGGGTGCTCGCCGTCGCCGGGAGCGTGTAGACGTGGCCGGGGGACACGATCTTCGTGATGGCCTGGGCGAACAGGGTGCTGGGCTCGCTGCCCTGGTGGGCGGTGTCCGAGTTGAGCAGCAGGACGAGGGTCGCCTCCGCGTCGGGGAGGTACACCACCACGGTCTGGTAGCCCGGCAGGGAGCCGTTGTGCCCGATCCAGCCGTGGTTGTCGAAGACGCCGAGGCCGTAGCCGACGCCCGGGATCCCGGTCCCCTGGAAGTCCAGGCGTTCCTTCTGGCTGGCGGGGGAGAGGATCGTCCCGGTGGCCAGGGTGTGCGCCCAGGTGCGCATGTCCCGCAGGTCGGAGACCATCGCGCCGGCGGCCCAGGCCCACGAGGGGTTCCAGCCGGTGGCGTCGGTCTCCTGCCCGTTCGGGGTGTCCGTGGTGTAGCCGTGGGCGTGCGGGTCCGGCAGGGACGCGTTCTTGGGGAACGAGGTGTGCCCCAGCCGGGAGGGCAGGACGACGTTGCGCCGCAGGTAGTTCGCGAGCGGCTGCTTGGCGACCTTCTCGATCACCATGCCGAGCAGCACCGTGTTGGTGTTGGAGTACTGGAACTGCTTGCCCGGCGCGGAGTTCGAGGGGTGCTGGAAGGCGTAGGCCAGCAGCTCCGCGGGGAGGAACTCGCGCTCGGGGTTCTCCTTCAGCGCCTTGTCGAAGCCCTGGTCCTCGGAGTAGTTGAACAGTCCGCTGCGCATGTCGGCCAGCTGGCGCAGGGTGATCTTGTCGCCGCCGGGCACGCCGTCCACGTACTTGCCGACCGGGTCGTCCAGCTTCACCTTGCCCTGGTCGACGAGGCGGAGCAGCCCGGTGACGGTGAAGGTCTTGGTGACGCTGCCGATGCGCATGTACAGGTCGGACGTCATCTTGGTGTTCGCCTGCTTGTCGGCCACCCCGAAGGCGTGTACGTACGAGCCCTTGCCGTTCGCCCACACCCCGGCGATCACGCCGGGCACGCCCGTCTCCTTCAGCACGTCCTGGATCGCCGTGTCGAGCCGCTTCGCGGTGTCGCCGCTCAGTTCGGGGAAGGACGCGCTGCCGGGCGCCGCCGTGCCGCCGGTGTCCCCGGCGGCGGGGGACGAGGACGCCGCGGCGGGGGCCGTGGCGCCGTGCCGGTCGGTGCGGGCGGGGCCGCCGCAGGCCAGGGCCGTGGGAAGGGCCGCGGCGGCCAGCGCGACCGCGATCGCCCGGCTCACGGTGCTGCGGTTCCGGGGCGGACGTGCGCACGTGGGCGTCATATCGGTTCTGTGCCTTCCGGCCGAGGGATGAGGGCGAGGGCGCGCCATCGCGAACGTAAGCCGCTCACCGGGGAACGGCGACCGGAGAGCGGCCGGGCACGGCCGTGCGGGTGAGGACCGTTCGCCACCGGGGTCTTGACGGGGCGTCGGATCGTTGGGTTGAGTGGATGAGCCACTGAGCCACTGGAGGGTGAGATGGAAGCGCTGCCGCGTGAGTCGATCGTGGACGTCCTGGAGGACCGGCTGCGCGAGGAGATCCTCGCCGGCCGCCACCCCGCCGGCACGCTCCTGCCGCCCGAACGGCAGCTCGCCGAGGGGTACGGCGTCACCCGCACCACGCTCAAGCACGCCTTCGGACGGCTCGTGCAGGCCGGTCTGCTGGAGACCCGGCACGGCATCGGCACCCGCGTGCGCGACTACGAGCGGCTCGGCGGCGCCGACCTGCTGCCGATGCTCGTCCGGCACGACGCGCGCTGGCTCGGCGAGATCTTCGAAGTGCGGCACGGCGTGGGCACGTTGATCGCCGGCACGGCCGCCTCGCGCGCCACCGCCGCCCACCGGACCCGGCTGCGCGAGCGGGTCGAGGCCGTCCGCGAGGCCGCCGAACCGGACGCGGTGCAGCTGGCCGACGCCGAGGTGCACCGCGCGCTGGCCCGCGCCACCGGCAACCGCGTCTACGTGCTGCTCACCAACACCCTCTTCAACGCCTACCTGCCGATGCGGCGCCACCTGTCCGGTCCGTTCCAGGACGCGGAGGAGGCGCACGCGCGGCTCGAACCGGTCGTCGCCGCCGTCGAGGCGGGCGACGCGGCGGCGGCCCGCGAGGCCGCCGAGGCCTATCTGACCGCCACCGAACGGATCATGCGCGCCGGGCTGAAGGCGGCGGCCCGGTGAGCGGCGGCTCCCGCGGCACCGTCTTCGCCGAGACGATGACCGGCACCGTCCGGCTGTCCGGCGAGGACCGCGACCTGCCGGTGCGGATGGAACTCACCGTCCGCTGCGACCGGTTGCTGCTCCCCCACCGCACCACGCCCGCCCGGGTCACCGGACGGCTGCGCATCGCGGGCCGCGCCGACGACGCCGCGGCCACCGGCACCCTGGAGATCTCGCCGCTGGCCCGGCGGCGCGTCCACTACCGGCTGGAGTTCACCCTCGACGGGCGCGGTTGCGTCCTCGACGGCTGGAAGTCCGTCACCCCGCGGCACCCGCTGCGGTCGATGACCGTCCTGCCGTTCACGCTCACTTGGGACGGATCCCCGGAACCGGCCGGCACCGGCACGCTGCGCTTCCGCACCGCCTCCGCCCTCGGGCCGTTCCTCGCGAGCTTCCGCTTCCCGGTCCGCGACGAGGCCCGCGCGCAGTGGGCGCCCCGCTCCGGCGCCGCCGCGGGCCGCACCGAGGTCTGGTACACCACCGCCACCGACCCCGCCACCGGCGCGGGGCTGTGGCTGCACCACGAGATCGTCACCCCGGCCGACGGCAGCGGCGCCCACGCGCACGGCTGGGCGGCCGTCTTCCCCGCCAAGGGCGCGGAGCCCGTCGAGCACGCCCGCTTCGGGCCGGTGCCGTGGACGGCCGCCGACGGCGTGCCGGAAGGCTTCGCCGCGGGCGGCGTCGAGGCCGTGCCGGGGCGGCTGCGCGGCACCGCGGGCGCCCTGTCCTGGGACCTCGCCGAGGACCCCGGCGACGCCGAACCGCTGTGGACCTTCCCCCGCTGGTCGTGGCGGCGGCCGCTGCTCCCGGCGGCGCAGATCGTGCCGGCGCCGCGCGCCCACTACACCGGCCGCGTCCGCCACGGCTCCAACGCACTGGACCTGCGCCGGGCGCCCGGCGCGACCGCCCGGATCTACGGGCACGGCAACGCGCGCCGCTGGGCATGGCTGCACGCGGACCTCGGGGGCGGCGACGTCCTGGAGATCGTGGCCGCCGTCTCCACCCGGCCCGGACTCGACCGGCTTCCCCCGCTGGTCTTCCTGCGGCTGCGCAAGGACGGCCGCGACTGGCCGCGCGGCGGACTGCGCCCCGCCCTCGGCCGCGCGGGACTGCGGCGCTTCACCGCCGCCATCGGCCTCCCGCAGTGGACCGTCACCGGCCGCGCCGGCCGGCGGCGGATCACCGTACGGGTCACCCAGCACCCGGAGCGCACCCTCGCCCTGGACTACGCCGACCCCGACGGCGCCGCCGCCGTCTGCCGCAACAGCGAGACCGCCGACGCCCACGTCCTCCTCGAACGCCGCGCGTCGGGCCGCTGGCACACCGAGGCCGAATGGACCCTGGACGGCACCGCCCACGCGGAGGTCGGCGACCGGTGAGCGCGGTGCACGGACTGGTGGCGGCGCTGCTGGCCGCCGAGCCCGCCGAGGCCGGGGGCGACTGGACCGCCGGAGTGGCCCGGCGGCTGGAGGGCCTGCTCGCGGCGATGCCCGCACCGGCGCGGCACGGCTTCCGGGCCGCGGCAGCGGCGGTCGACGGATACGCCAGGACCCGGACCGGGCACGGACTGGAGCGGCTGACGCCGGACCGGCGGGAGGCGGTGCTGACCGGGCTGGCGGCCCGGCCCGCGCTGCTGCCCCTGCTCGACGTGGTGAAGGTGCCGGTCCTGCTGGCGGCCGGGACCGAGCGGATGCTGCGCACGGGCGCGCCCGCCGCCGTGCCCGCCGCACCGCAGGACCCCCCGCTGGACTGCGTGCCCGCCGCGCACTGGCCGGACCGCTCGACGGCGGACGCCGTCGTGATCGGCTCCGGCGCGGGCGGCGCCATGGCGGCCAGGACCCTGGCGCGGGCCGGGTTGCGCGTCCTGGTCCTGGAGGAGGGCCGCCGGCACACCACCGCGGAGTTCGGGCGCCGGGCCCCGCTCGACCGCTTCGCCGAGCTGTACCGGGACGGCGGCGCGACCGTCGCCCTGGGCAGCCCGCCGCTCGTCGTGCCCACCGGACGCGCGGTCGGCGGCACGACGGTCGTCAACTCCGGTACCTGCTACCGCACCCCGGACCATGTGCTGGCCCGCTGGCGCGAGCGGCACGGGCTCGGCGCCCTCGCGGACGCGGAGCGCTTCGGCGCGCACCTGGACGAGGTCGAGCGCACCCTGCGCGTGGCCACCCAGCCGCTCGACGTCCTCGGCCGCAACGGCGCGCTCGCCCTGCTCGGCGCCCGCGAACTCGGCTGGCGGGCCGGCCCGCTGCGGCGCAACGCGCCCGGCTGCCGCGGCTCGTGCCAGTGCGTGGTGGGCTGCCCGGCCGGGGCCAAGCAGAGCGTGCAGCTGTCGGTGCTGCCGCAGGCGTGCGCCGCCGGGGCGCGCATCGTCACGGATGCGTCGGTGCGCCGGGTGCTGACCGACCCGGACCGGCCCGGCGGCCCGCGGGCCCGCGGGGTGGCGGTGCGGCGCGCCGACGGCAGCACCCTGGAGATCCTGGCCCCGCTGGTGGTCGTCGCCGCCGGGGCGCTGGAGACCCCGCCGCTGCTGCGCCGCTCCGGCCTCGGACGCCATCCGCGGACCGGCCGCAACCTCGCCGTGCACCCGGCGACGAGCGTGGCCGGGCGCTTCGCCGAGCCCGTCGCGGACGGCGGCCCCGCGGTGCTGCAGAGCGCGGGCGTGGAGGAACTGCACGCGGACGGCATCCTCATCGAGGCCACCGCCCCGCCGCCGGGCATGGGCTCCTTCGTCCTGCCGGGTGTCGGGCGGGAGTTGCGGGCGGAGCTGGAGGACTCCGGCCGGCTGGCCACGTTCGGCGCGATGATCGCGGACCGGCCGGGCGGCCGTGTGCTCGGCCGCGGGCGCCCGCTGCTGCGCTACGACGTCGACCCGCGCGACGGCCGCCGTCTGCTGCGCGCGATGCGCGCCATGGGCGACCTGCTGTTCGCCGCGGGGGCCCAGGAGGTCCTCACCGGCATCCCGGCCCCCCGAGGGCCCGCACCCCCGCCGAACTCCAGGACGCCCTGGCGCGCGTGACCGTCCGTCAGCTCCATCTGTCGGCGTTCCATCCCACCGGCACCGTGGCCATGGGCGCCGACCCGCGGACCGCGCCCGCCGGACCGGACGGCCGGCTGCGCGGCGTGTCGGGCGTCCACATCGCCGACGCCTCCGCGCTGCCCAGCTGCCCGGAGGTGAATCCACAGCTCAGCATCATGGCGATGGCACTGGCCGTGGCGGAGGCCGCGGTTGCCCGGGTCGGCTGAGCCGGAGCACCGCGCGGGTCGTCGTGCCGTGCGTGTACGGCTGCCGCCGTGCCTGCGTACGGGACGGTGCGTCTGCGCGAGTGCCGGCCCATCACAGCGGTCCCGCCACCGTTTCCGACATGCCCACCTCGGGATGGTGCAGATCGAAGGCCGGCGATTCCGACCGGATGCGCGGCAGCGAGCGGAAGTTGTGCCGCGGCGGTGGGCAGGAGGTCGCCCACTCCAGGGAGCGTCCCCAGCCCCACGGATCGTCGGTCTCCACCTTCTTCCCGTACTTCGCCGTCCGCCAGACGTTGTAGAGGAACGGCAGCAGGGACAGCCCCAGCAGAAAGGAGCTGATCGTCGAGACGGTGTTGAGAACGGTGAAGCCGTCGGCCGCCAGGTAGTCCGGGATGCGCCGCACCATGCCTTCCGCACCCAGCCAGTGCTGGACCAGGAACGTGCCGTGGAAGCCGGTGAAGAGCGTCCAGAAGGTGATCTTGCCCAGGCGTTCGTCGAGCATCTTGCCGGTGAACTTCGGCCACCAGAAATGGAGTCCCGAGAACATCGCGAAGACCACCGTTCCGAAGACCACGTAGTGGAAGTGCGCCACCACGAAGTAGGTGTCGGAGACCTCGAAGTCCACCGGCGCCGAGGCGAGGAGCACCCCGGTGAGCCCGCCGAAGACGAAGGTGACGAGGAAGCCGGTCGCCCAGAGCATCGGGGTCTCGAAGCTCAGCGAGCCCTTCCACATCGTCCCGATCCAGTTGAAGAACTTCACCCCGGTCGGCACCGCGATCAGCAGCGTCATGAAGGAGAAGAAGGGCAGCAGCACCCCGCCCGTCACGTACATGTGGTGCGCCCAGACCGTGACCGACAGGCCCGCGATGGAGATGGTCGCGGCGATCAGCCCGGTGTATCCGAACATCGGCTTGCGCGAGAAGACCGGGATCACCTCGCTGATGATCCCGAAGAACGGCAGCGCGATGATGTAGACCTCTGGGTGCCCGAAGAACCAGAACAGGTGCTGCCACAGCAGTGCCCCGCCGTTCGCCGGGTCGAAGATGTGAGCCCCGAAGGTCCGGTCGGCCTCCAGAGCGAAGAGCGCGGCGGCCAGCACCGGGAAGGCCATCACCGCCAGGACACCGGTGAGCAGCACGTTCCAGGTGAAGATCGGCATCCGGAACATCGTCATGCCGGGAGCGCGCATGCAGACGATCGTGGTGACGAGGTTGACCGCGCCCAGGATCGTCCCGAAGCCGGACAGCGCCAGTCCCATGATCCACAGGTCGCCGCCCACCCCGGGCGAGTGCACGGCGCTCGACAGCGGGGAGTAGGCGAACCAGCCGAAGTCGGCCGCGCCCTGCGGGGTCAGGAAACCGCTCACCGCGATGAGCGAGCCCAGCAGGTAGAGCCAGTACGCGAACATGTTGAGCCGGGGGAACGCGACGTCGGGTGCGCCGATCTGCAGCGGCATGATCCAGTTCGCGAAACCCGCGAAGAGCGGGGTGGCGAACATCAGCAGCATCACCGTCCCGTGCATCGTGAAGAGCTGGTTGAACTGCTCGTTGGTCATGACCTGCATGCCGGGGCGGGCGAGCTCGGCGCGCATCAGCAGCGCCATCAGGCCGCCCCCGCAGAAGAACGCGAATGCCGTGACCAGGTAGAGCGTGCCGATGGTCTTGTGGTCCGTGGTGGTCAGCCACCGCACCACCGCGGTCCCGCGTACGTCACTGATCCTCATGCCCGCCAGGTGTCCGGGACCGCCCGGTGCGTCACGGGAGGACGCCCGCGAGGACCGGCGAAAAGATCACACCGGACGGGTGTGATGATCGGGGCCATGGCGGACACCAAGCGGTCATGAGCACGGACGAGACGCACAGCGAGGCGTTCGCCACGGCCTACCGCGAGCACTACTGGGCGATCTGCCGCTACATCGCGCGGCGGCTGGACGGCCAGGAGCAGGACGAGGTGGAGGAAGTCGCCGCGGAGGTCTTCGCCGTCGCGTGGCGGCGCCGCCGCGAACTCCCCGGGCAGCCGCTGCCCTGGCTGTACGGCGTGGCCCGCAACTGCCTCGCCAACACCGTGCGCGGCCGGAGCCGCCGCCGCAGGCTGCTGGACCGGATAGGGAACCACGAAACGGCGCACGGCACGCACCTCGTGCCGAGCCCCGACACCGAGCGCCCCGGGGCGTGGGTGCACGAGGCGCTGGAACAGCTGCCGGACACCGACCGGGAAGCGCTGCGGCTGACCGCCTGGGAGGAACTCGACGTCGGCGAACTGGCGGTCGCCCTCGGCTGCGGCCGGAGCGCGGCCGCCATGCGGCTGCACCGCGCACGGCGCAGGCTGCGCGAGCAGATCGACCGCATGGGGATGACGGTGGCGGTGGGCGCGGCGCCCCACGCCGCACAGGCCGTACCGGCCATGCGGAACACGGGCGAAGGGGAGTCACGGCCATGACCGAAGAGCGGGACCTGGAGCTGCTGCGGCAGGCCGACCCCGTACCGGCGGGCGATCCGCGGTGGGCCGACCGCCCCCTGGACGCGCGCGCCGAGCATGCGATGCGCCGGCTGATGCGGCCGGCGCCGGCGCGGCGGCATTGGCGCGTGCGGCGCCTGGTACCGGCCGGCGTGGCGGCGGCCGTCGGCGTCACCGCCGTCCTGGCCTTCACCCTGTCGGACGCCGGCAGCACGCCCGCGGTCGCGGCGCCCGTCGCGCTGCGGCCCGAGGCCGGTTCCCCGGCGGTGCCACTGGCCGACATCGCGCGGGCTGCCCGGGACGCCGCCGCGGCCGGCGGTGACACGGTGCCGGGGACACGGGGCGGCGCTCACGTGATGTCGTGGAGCATGAGCATGGAGGAGGGTCCCGTCGCACGGCCGCCCGTCACCGTCCCGGAGGAGCGTCTGACCCGGTGGAACGCCGACGGCAGCGGTACCGAACTCGTCGTCGCCACCGACCCTCTGCACCCGGGCGCGCCCGTCATCACCGACCCCGGCGGCGCCCCCCGCACCGTCGCGGACGGCAAGGTGCTGCACCGCGCGTCGTACCCGCCCGGCACGCTGCTGCCGTACGGGCTGTCCGGTACCGAGCCGCCGCACGACGCCGCGGAGTGGCGCGGCTACCTGCGCGACGTCTACGGCTGCGCCTGCACCCGCACGCAGGACCTGCTGGACGTGCTGCCCTCGGTCCTGGGCGACTGGACGCCCGGCGCCCGGGACATCGCGGCGATCGACGCCCTGCTGGCCGCCGCGAAGGACCTGCGCCCGGTCGGGGCGATCACCGACCGCCTCGGCCGCCCCGGGCAGGCGTACGTCCTCGACACCGGCATCACCCGCATCATGGTGATCCTCGACCCGCGCACCGGCGGGGTCCTGGGCATCGAGACCACCTTCACCAAGGACCAGGCGGCATACCGGGTACGGGCCGGCGACGTGATGTCCTACGAGGCGTGGATCCGAGACGCGGACTGACCGGCCGCCCCGGCGCTCACTCCATGCCGCGCCTGCCGGGAGTCCAGAACGGCTTGGTCAGCACCGACCGCCGCTCCCAGCCGCGTTCGCGGACCAGCACATTGCGCACGAGCTGCACGGTGCGGGCCTCTCCCGCCACGTAGGCGACGCCGCCCGCCGGGTCGTCCGGCAGGTCCAGCGCCCGGACGGCCTCGGCGAGTGCTTCGGAGGCCGCGGCGGAGGCCTCGCCCCGCAGCCGCCAGGTGAGCCGGTCGGCGTGGGCCAGGGGCAGCCGGTCCTCGGCGGTCGCCGTCTCCACGCAGCCGTGCACGGACGCGTCGCCGGGCAGCGCGGCGAGCATGGCGCCCAGCGCCGGCATCGCCGTCTCCTCCCCCACGAAGACGTGGTGCCGGGCCCCCGGGCGGAGCACGAACGACCCTTCCGGCCGGCCCAGCCGCACCCGCGTCCCCACCTCCGCCGCCGCGCCCCAGCGGGCGCCGGGACCCGGCTCCGGGTGCTCCAGCACGCACACCTCGATCGCCCCCGCCGGGTCGTGGTGCCACACCGAGTACGTCCGCCGGGTCAGCCCGTCCACGTGCACCCGCACCTGCTGCCCCGGCCGGCAGGCCGCCTCGCCCAGTCCCGGCCCCTCGATCCGCAGCCGCCGCATGCGGGCGGCCACGCGCTCCACGGACACCACCGTGCCGTGCAGCAGGAACCGGTCGAGCAACCGGTCGCGCAGGGGGGTGCGTTGGCTGCTGATCGCGTTCATTCGGGGGGAACTCCTCGCCGCGGGGCCGCAGATGCGGGTCCACCGTAGGTCAGGCGAAGCGTGCGCCGGCCACCGGCCCCGCGCCGGGCGCCCGTTCGCGCCGTCCGGCCGGCCACCGAATTCACGCCGTGACGGCGGCCGCCCGGCCTGTACGGAGGGGGGCCTCCCGCCCGGGCCGCCCCCCTCCTGCCGTCGCACACCGACGCGCTACCGCGCCCCGAGCGCCGCGGCGAGCCGGGCCGCCGACGTGCCCAGTCCCTGCGGCCCGGCGGGGGCCTGGGGGCTGCCGGGCGGGCGGCGCACTTCCTCCTCGTCGTAGCGGTGGCAGCCGCGGTGCCAGGCGAGGATGCCCGCGAGCCAGTTCTCCAGCTCGCGCACATGGCGGTCCACGGCCGCGCGGGCCTCCGGGCCGAGGGCGAAGTCGTCGCAGAGCACGGGCAGTTCGTTCGCCGCCACGTGCTGGAACTCCCGCATGCGCCCGGCCATCAGGTCGTGGACGACGGCGAGCGAGGCCTTCTCGTCGCAGTCGAAGAAGTTCTGCACCACCAGCAGGGCGTTGTGGATCTCGCCCTCGAACTCGATCTCCTTCCGGTAGGAGAAGACGTCGTTCAGCAGACCGGCGTAGTCGGCGGCGGAGTTCTCCAGCGACCGCATCGTCCCGCTGCGGTGGACCTCGTCCGGCAGGACCTCGCCGTGCTCCAGCCGGCACAGGCTCATCGTCAGCTCGGACCCGAAGGTGCGGCGGCGCATCTCCAGGTAGTCGACGGGATCGGGGATCCGGTTCTGCGCCTGATTGGCCAGCTCCCACAGCCAACTGGCGGTCATGCTCACGACGGCGGCCCGGAGACGGTGCCGCGCCTCGGGCGTCATCGGCCCTGATGTGCGCGTCCACAGGTCGGCGAGCCCGCGCTCCAGTGCGTTGAGCGGGGCAGGCGCCGGCGCGCCGTCGGCCGGCACGAGGGCCGAGAGGCGGTCGTGGGCGGCGCGGGCGCCGGCCAGGTCGCGGGTGCGGCCGAAGACGGCGGGGAACCAGTCGTCGGCGTAGGTGCCCCAGGTGAGCCAGCCGGAGGTGAGCTCCAGGTCCTCCGGGGACGCGTCGGGATGGATGCCCGCGGCGCACAGCGCGAAGTCGAACGCGACGAGTTTGCGCTCGTCCCACACGAAGGAGCGAGGGACCCCGGGCTGCGGCTCCAGCATGCCCATCCGGTGCGCCCAGTCGACGACATGGCGCCGCGCCCCGTCCAGGTGCGGGCTGAGCCCGGCGGGGAACGGCATGGGGAAGTCGGGCAGCGGGAGCGGCCCGGTCCGCCGCGGCCGGTGGGTGAAGGCCCGGGCGCGGGCGGCCTCGGCGCGCCCCGTGGTGCGCACGGTGCCGGCCGACAGGCCGATCCCGCCGGGCAGCGCGAAGGGCGACCAGCCCGGGCGGGCGGGGGCTCCCGCGCCGCCGCCGTTCATGTAGCGGCTGGACCGCATGTGCCACTCGTGGCCGCCGGCCTGCCAGTCCTGGAGGCCCTTGATGTACGCGAGCACGGCGGCGCACTGCGCCGCGTCGAGCCCGTGCTCGGCGCACAGCGGCGGCAGTTCGGTCACCGCGGTGTTCTCGAACTGGTGCAGGCGGGAGGTGAGCAGGTCGTTGACGGAGTCCGCCGCCTCCTGGGTCGTGCACCCCAGGAAGGTCTCCAGGACGAGCACGCCGTTGCTGAGCTCGCCCTCCTCCTCGGTCTCGCGCTGGTACGAGAACAGGTCGTTGCGCAGGTGGACCGCGTCGGAGAAGGCGTCCCGCAGCACGAGCATCGGCCTCGACCCGGCGATCGCGGCCGGCACCTCGGCCCCGGCCGCGTACTCCACCAGGCCCGCGGACCACGGCGCGCCGCCGACCTTGCGCCGCATCTCGATGTACTCCACCGGGTTGGGCACCCGGCCCGCGTTGATGTTGGACAGCTCCCACAGCGACTCGTTGAGCAGGTGCTCGGTGCTCTCCGCGAACCGCCGGCGCCAGTCCGGCGACATGGCGGGGACGGTGCGCCGCCACAGGTCGGCGAGCCCCGCCTCGACCGGGTTGACCGGCTCCGGCATGTCCTGCGCCAGGTCCATCGGCATGAAGGCGGGCAGCCGGTCGAGGTAGGCCTTGCCCCCGCGCCGGTCCTGGGAGCGCTTGAACGTCTCCAGGAAGTGGTCGTCGAAGAAGAAGACCCACACGTACCAGTCCGTCACCAGGGAGAGTTCCGGTCCCGGGCAGTCGGGATGCGTGTAGGCGCACAGCAGCGCGTAGTCGTGCGCGTCGAGGTCGGCGGTGTCCCAGATGCCCGAGCCCTCCAGCATCCCCATGTCCCGCGCCCAGGTGCGGGAGTGCTCCCGCGCCTCCTCCAGATGGGGGTTCAGCCGCGCCGGGTACGGCAGGTAGAAGTCGGGCAGTTCAAATGGCTGCGTCACTCGTTCAGCGCTACCCGTGCGGGTGGGGGCTATCCGGCAGGACGGTTTTGTCACACGAAGGGGTGATGAACCGAACATGACGCCGCGACCCGGGTGGCGTTCGGGGACGCCTCCGGGGCCGCGGCGTGCTTGTGCACGGCAGGGCCGGCCGCCGACCGGTCAGGCCGGGTGGCCCAGCTTGTCGTCCCTGCCGTGGCCGTCCCCGCCGTGGTGGTCGTGGTGGTCGAAGTGGTCGGGGTGGTCGCCCCAGCCGCGGCACAGGGCCCAGATGATGAAGATGTCGATCGCGATCATCAGGAAGGCCCAGAACGGCGTGTAGGGCAGCCAGGCGAAGTTGACCAGGATGTTGAACGCGATCAGCGCCACACCCGCGACCCGTGCCCACTTCGGCGCGCTGGAGAGCAGCGCCGTGCCGACGATGAGGACGAGGACTCCCAGCACGAGGTGGATCCAGCCCCAGGCCGTCAGGTTCCACTTGAAGATGTAGTGGCCCAACCGCACCCAGACGTCGTCCTTGGCGATGGCGGAGATGCCCTCGAGGATGGCCCAGACACCGGAGACCATCATCAGGACGCCCGCGAACACGGTCCCTCCGGTCGCCCAGCCCGAGTGGTGGTGCGGCTGCTTGACCGACTGCGTCTGCTGGCTCATCACAACGCTCCCATCGCGTCGGTGGCTGACACCTCACACGGTCCGCCCGCGCCGCCCGTTCGGCCATCCGCGCTGGGCCGTCCGGGTGACGCGGGAGCGGCGCCACCCCGCCCGCGGGATGATCGGTCCATGGCAACCACACTCCGGCTGTCCCAGCAGCCCGAGGCCGACGCCCTGCTCGGCCGCAGCCCGCTCGCCGCCCTCGTCGGCATGCTCCTCGACCAGCAGATCCCGATGGAATGGGCCTTCACCGGCCCCTGGACCCTCGCCACGCGCATGGGCCGCGACGACCTGGACGCCCACGAGATCGCGGCGTACGACCCCGAGACCTTCGTCGCCCTGTTCTCCGAGAAGCCGGCCGTGCACCGGTACCCGGGATCGATGGCCAAGCGCGTCCAGCAGCTGTGCCAGTACCTCGTCGAGCACTACGACGGCGACGCCGAGGCGGTCTGGCGCGGCGTCCGCGACGGCAAGGAGCTGCTGCGCCGGCTGGGCGACCTGCCCGGCTACGGCAAGCAGAAGGCGCAGATCTTCCTGGCCCTGCTCGGCAAGCAGCTCGGCGTCACCCCCGAGGGCTGGCGCGAGGCCGCCGGCTCCTACGGCGACCAGGGCTCGTTCCGCTCCGTGGCCGACATCACGGGCCCGGAGTCCCTGGACAAGGTGCGGGCCTTCAAGCAGGAGGCCAAGCGCGCGGCGAAGGCGGCCCAGCCCGCGAAACCCGAGAAACCCCAGCAGAAGGGCTAGCGGCGGCGCCGCCGCTTGGACGTGCCGAAGAGGGACCGGGTGATCTCGCGCCCGATCTGCGTGCCGACGGAGCGGGCCAGCGACTGGAAGACGCCGCTGCCCATCACCTGCTCCACGACGCCCGGTTCCTCCGTGGACCGCTGCCCGCGTTCGGCGGGTGCCCGGGACGCGGGCGGGGGCGGGGCGGCCTGCGCCGCGGCCCGTTCGGTCAGGCGCTCGTACGCCGACTCCCGGTCCACCGCCTGGGCGTAGCGCGGGTAGAGCGCGGAGCCCTTGACCGCCGCGTCCAGCGCCTCGGGGGCGACGGGCCCCATCAGCGACCGCGGCGACCGCAGCCGGGTGGCGGCGACCGGGGTGGGGGCGCCGTTCTCGCCGAGCACCGTGACCACTGCCTCGCCGGTGCCGAGACCGGTGAGCAGTTCCTCCAGGTCGTAGGGGGAGACCGGGAAGGTCCGGACCGTCGCCTTGAGCGCCTTGGCGTCCTCCGGGGTGAAGGCGCGCAGCGCGTGCTGGACCCGGTTGCCGAGCTGGCCCAGCACCTCGGCGGGCACATCCTTGGGCGTCTGCGTCACGAAGAAGATCCCCACCCCCTTGGAGCGGATCAGCCGCACGGTCTGGGTGATCGCCTCCAGGAACGCCTTGCTCGCCCCGTTGAAGAGCAGGTGCGCCTCGTCGAAGAAGAAGACGAGTTTCGGCCGCTCCAGGTCGCCGGCCTCGGGCAGTTCCTCGAAGAGGTCCGCCAGCAGCCACATCAGGAACGTCGAGAACAGCCGCGGGCGGTCCTGCACGGCCGCGAGTTCCAGTACGGACACGATTCCGCGCCCGTCCCCCTCCGCCGTCCGCAGCAGCTCGGCCGTGTCGAACTCCGGCTCCCCGAAGAAGGGGCCGGCGCCCTCCGCCTCGAAGGCCGTCAGCGAGCGCAGGATGACCCCGGCGGTCGCGGGCGGGATCCCGCCGATCCCCTTGAGCTCGCCCTTGCCCTCGTCCGAGGTGAGGAAGGCGACCACGGCCCGCAGGTCCTTGAGGTCGACCAGCTCCAGGCCCTTGCTGTCCGCGTAGTGGAAGATCAGGCCGAGGGACTGCTCCTGCGTGGTGTTGAGCCCGAGCACCTTGGAGAACAGCACCGGGCCGAAGCTCGTCACCGTGGCCCGCACCGGAATACCGGGGCCGATGCCGCCGAGGGCGTAGAACTCGGCGGGGCAGCCCTGCGGCGACCATTCCTGGCCGGTCTCGGCGGCGCGCCGCGCCACGCGGTCGCCCGCGGTCCCGGGCGCGGAGACGCCGGAGACGTCGCCCTTCACATCGGCGAGGAAGACGGGGACGCCCTGGGCCGACAGCTGCTCCGCGATCAGCTGGAGCGTCTTGGTCTTGCCGGTGCCGGTCGCGCCGGCGACCAGCCCGTGCCGGTTGAGCATGCCGAGCGGGACGCGGACGGGGGCGTCCGGAAGGCATCGTCCGTCCCACAGGAGCGCCCCGAGTTCGAGCGCCGGTCCGGTGAACGCGTACCCCTGGGCGATGGCCCGGACGGCGTCGGGCGTCGTCGGCGTGGTCATGGGCTGCTCCGCTGCTCCCGCTATCACCGTATTTGCCCACCATCGCACTCCTGCGCCATTGCTGCGCCCGTACGCCCTTGCCCGGTAGGCTTTCCGTGTGATCTTCAAGCGCATCGGAAACGGGCGGCCGTATCCCGACCACGGCCGGAAAAGCACCCGTGAATGGGCGGACGTCGCCCCACGTCCGGTACGCCTCGACCAGTTGGTCACCACGAAGGGGCAACTCGACCTGGAGACCCTGCTCGCCGAGGACTCGACGTTCTACGGGGACCTGTTCGCCCACGTGGTGAAGTGGCAGGGCGACCTCTACCTGGAGGACGGGCTGCACCGCGCCGTGCGCGCGGCGCTCCAGCAGCGCCAGGTGCTGCACGCGCGCGTGCTGGAAATGGACTGACGCCGGTCCGGTCCGCATCGGCCCGGACGGGTGAGGCGGCACTTTCGGGCCGGTCCTGACATCCGTTCAGCCGATTGTTGACCCTTTCGGGTTCAAGTCGTCCCGATTGGCCGCGATTGGTTGATCGTTTAGTAGGCCAAGTCGGAATCCAGCACTACGCTGCGCACATGAGCATGCTGACGCCCCCTGGCATGGGCGGGAAGTACCGTGTCACCGGGAACCAGTACCCACGAATGCGCCGTCCGCGGAGCCGGTTCAGGATCGTGACGGTACTGGTCACGACCGTCGCCGTGCTCGGCCTCGCCGGCTGGGGCACGCTGCAGCTGGTCGATGTCTTCGACGGCGACGCCGCGGCCAAGGGCAGGACCGCGCAGGCGGCCAACGCCTCCAAGGAGCGGGCCTGCAAGGCGGCCGCCCCCGCGCCCGGTACGTCCGGCGCCAAACCCACCGCGTTCCCCGAGCCCGGGCAGCTCACGGTCAACGTCTACAACGCGACCGCCAAGAGCGGCCTCGCCAAGAAGACCGCCGACCAGCTCGCCGCCCGGGGCTTCAAGATCGGCACCTTCGGCAACGCCGACCCCCAGTACGACCGCAAGGTCACCGCGGCCGCCCTGCTGCTCGGCGGCTCCGGCACGAAGGCCGAGGCGGCCATGAAGCTGGTCGGCGCCCAGTTCAAGGGCACCACCACCCTCAAGCCCGCCGGTCCCAAGAGCAAGCACGCGCCCAACACCGTCGACCTGATGATCGGCAAGGGCTTCACGACACTCGCCGCCGACAGGGTCGTCAAGCAGAACCTCGTCGTCCTCGCGAAGCCGAGCACGGCCCCCCGGCCCGCCGGCTGCTAGGGCGCTCCTTCACGACGTCAGGGCGGTACGGACCCCGCACCCCGGGGTCCGTACCGCCCTGACGTCTGCGAACGCGGCCCGTCAGCCCGCCGTGCCGTAGAGGCGGTCGCCCGCGTCGCCGAGGCCCGGGACGATGTAGCCGCTCTCATTGAGGTGGCTGTCGACGGCGGCGGTGACGACGGTGACCGGCTTGCCCGCCAGGGCGCGCTCCATGGCCTCGACGCCCTCCGGGGAGGCGAGCAGCACCACGGCCGTCACGTCGTCCGCGCCGCGCTCGATCAGCAGGTCGATCGCGGCGATCAGGGTGCCGCCGGTGGCCAGCATCGGGTCCAGCACGTACACCTGCCGGCCGGACAGGTCCTCCGGCATGCGCGTGGCGTAGGTCTTGGCCTCCAGCGTCTCCTCGTCGCGGATCATCCCGAGGAAGCCGACCTCCGCGGTCGGCAGCAGGCGCACCAGGCCCTCCAGCATGCCGAGTCCGGCGCGCAGGATCGGCACGACCAGCGGCCGCGGGTGGGAGAGCCGTACGCCCGTGGTCCGCGCCACCGGCGTCGTGATGTCGACCTGCTCGGTGCGCACATCACGGGTGGCCTCGTAGGCGAGCAGGGTGACCAGCTCGTCGGCCAGCCGCCGGAAGGTCGGCGAGTCGGTGCGCTCGTCGCGCAGCGTGGTGAGTTTGTGCGCCACCAGGGGGTGGTCGACGACATGGATCCGCATGCCCACGACTTTAACGGCGTGGCCCGCGCCGGGCAGAAGCGGCCGCCCGGAGCGCCTGTGCAAAGGGCCGCATTGAAACCACACTGAAGGGGGAAGACGAGCCATTGCGCCCGGACCGTCCCGCCCGGGCCCCGCGGATCACTAGAGGTGGTGCCCCATGGGGGAGCACGACGACAGTGGCGCCGACGAGAGCGACGCCCGTACCCAGCAGGAGCGCGACGCGGAACGCAGAAGGCGGCGCGCGATGTTCCTGCGGGAGCTGAACGAGGCCAAGGAACTCCGTGACCGCGTGCAGCCGCGCAGGGCGCGCGCGGCGCGGGCGCGCCAGCAGATGCGGATGCGCACCTTCCGCTGGTAGGCCACCGGGACGGGCGAACCACCCCCGCCGGAGGTGTTCCGGCGGGTCCGCGCAGGCCGCCGCAGGGAAAAAGCCGGAAGCCCTGGCACGCGGCACGCGCGGAAGACCCTTCGCAAAGCCGAGGTTTCTGCCACGATGCCGAGTGTGGGCGGGGACCCCGAGCTGATCATCCGGCTCCCGCCCGAAAGTCCGGACGGCCTGAGACCTGTGGGAGAGTCACGGTGTATTTCGCCGCACTGCTCGCGCGCACCGAGGACGGTTGGGAAGCGCGCGAGACCGATCTCGACGATGTGGAAACCCTCGGCGACCTGACCGAGGTGGCCCGCGCCGCCTCGACCGAGGAGGATACGGTCCTGGTCTTCATCGAGCAGGAGGACGCCTGGTTCGGCGTCGTCCGCGTCGACGGTGAGGAGGACCCCCGGATCTACGTGTCCGACGCCGCGGCCGCGGCCCGCAGCTCCTACGGCGAGATCCTGCTCACCGACGAGCTGCTGGGACGCGACCCCGAGGACCTGGACGAGATCGTCGACCTCGACGGCACCGAAGAGGGTGACAGCGAGGAACTCGACGACGACGACGTGGTGCCGGGGCCGAAGGAGGTACACGTACCCGTGGGCCCCCTCGGCGACGCCGAGCTCCTCAAGGACCTGGGGATGGACGACAAGGAGCTGCTCGCGCTCAGCGGCGACGGCGCGCTGACGGGCGAGGCCCTCGGCGAGATCGCCGACTCGCTGGGCTGCGCGGACGTTCTGGAGGCGGTCCGCTGACCGACCCCGACCCGCTCCGCGACCCCTGGGCCGGGCCCATGCGGCTCGCCCTCCACGAAGCGACCCTCGCCCCGCGCACCGGCGACGTGCCGGTGGGCGCGGTCGTGCTGTCCCCGGACGGCACGGTCATCGGCCGGGGCCGCAACGAACGGGAGGCGTCCGGCGACCCGACCGCCCACGCCGAGGTCCTGGCGATCCGCGAGGCCGCCAGGACGGCCGGTTCCTGGCGGCTCGGCGGCTGCACGCTGGTCGTGACCCTGGAGCCGTGCACCATGTGCGCGGGCGCCGTGGTCCTGTCCCGGCTGGACCGCGTGGTCTACGGCGCCCTCGACGAGAAGGCCGGCGCGGCCGGTTCGCTCTGGGACCTGGTCCGCGACCGGCGCCTGAACCACCGCCCGGAAGTGATCTCCGGGGTGCTCGCGGAGGAGTGCGGTGAGCTGCTCACGCGCTTCTTCCGCACAAACGATTTCGGAGCACACCCGGACGTCCGCTAAGCTCTCCCTCGGTAGCGTGTCCGAGCGGCCTAAGGAGCACGCCTCGAAAGCGTGTGAGGGGGCAACTCCTCCGTGGGTTCAAATCCCACCGCTACCGCTCTGAGCAGGTGAGGGGCGTCACCTAGGAACTTCCTAGGTGACGCCCCTCGTCCGTTGGTCTCAGTTCCGGTCTCAGCTGGCCGGTACGAGGGCTCCTGAGGAGCCGCCGTCGTCCTCCTCCGGTTCATCCCGCGGGGAGCACCACAGGGTGCTTCCTGGCTTGCCGGCAATGTTCTGCGAGACGGGGTCTGCAGCACGGCACGTGGGCTGGAACGGTCAGCATCGGCGCGGCGGACGCTCCACATGCTCGTGACGGACATCGCGCAGTCCCTCGAAGCGGCCGGCATCCGCAAGCTCGTCCTGGTGAACGCCCACGGCGGGAACTACGTCCTGTCGAACATCGTCCGGGAAGCCCACCTCATCGAGCCGCGCATGAGCCTCTTTCCGCAGAGCGGCGAATGGCACCGCGCCCGCGAGCGCGCCGGCCCGGCAACCAACGCGCACAAAGACATGCACGCGGGAGAGATCAAAACCTCGATCCTCCACCACGCGGAACCGTCCCTCGTCGGCCCCGGCCACGAGACCGCCGACCACGACGGCGGCGAACGTCGCTTCCTCCTCACCGAAGGCATGAAGGCGTACACCGAGACCGGCGTCATCGGCTTCCCGTCCCACGCCACGGCCGAGAAAGGTCGCGGCGCACATGAGGGTCCTGGGCCAGTGACGAAAGGTGGCTCGCCCCCTTGCGGGCCGCACCGGCTGAGTACGATCACCTGCACCGGTCTGATACGCCGGCGGTTGCCCGCCGCGCGCGGCGCCGGAAGGGTGAACGCATGCGTCGACTGCTTTTGCTCGCCCCGCTGTTGCTCGCCCCGCTGCTGCTGTCCACCGCCGGCTGCGGGGTGGTGCAGTCCTCCGAGGACGAGGCGACGGACGCCGCGCGTGAGGTGGCGCGGAAGGCCGGCGAGCGGCTCTACGGGCAGCGTCCGCGGACGGCGGAGGAGGTCGGGCGCTCCGCTTCCGGCATCGACGGGGTGGAGGTCCTGCGGGTGACGGGTACCTCGACACACAACGGGGACGGCATCGACGTGGTCGTCCGCACATCCGGCTCGGCGTACAACAGATGGCTCGACGCCGAGGAGGTCACCGTGCAGCGCTGTTTCGCGGTGCGGGTGTCGCCCAAGTCAGAGTGGCGCGAGGATCCCCGTGACGTGGACTGCCCGGATGGCCCCCCGCTGACCTTCGCCCCGCCACCCGAACCGCCCCGGCTGCCGTACGAGGAGCTCCAGGTGAAACTACCCCGGGTGCCGGAGGGCGACCGGGTGGACGAGGCTGAGGTGCGCCGCACGCTCGCTGCCCTGGACCTGGATCCGGCGATCCGTACCGAGGTGAAGGCGGACGACGGCCGGGTCGGTGTCCTCCTGTCGGTAAAGGGCAACGGCTTCGACGCACAGGACTGCCTTCTTGCCCGCGTGAGTCCCGGCGCCACCGAGGTGTGGGTGCCGCCCCAGATCCAGCGGATGCCCGGAGAGAGCGGCTGCACCGTCGGTAACGCCCTGGACCCGGCACCACCACCGCACTGAACGGGGTGACTGCCTCCGTCGAGAAGCCGCCTGCACCTTCCCCGCCGCCTCCGCGATGTCGCTCAGCGCCTCCGCCGTCCCTCAGTAGAGGCTGGTGAGGGGGCAACTCCTCCGTGGGTTCACATCCCACCGCTACCGCTCTGAGCAGGTGAAGGGCGGCACCCAGGAGCTTTCCTGGGTGCCGCCCTTCGGCTTTGCTCCCACATCCGGTCTCAGCTCGGCCCGCACAAGGGCCCCGGGGACGGGAGAACCAGCGCCGTAGCCCTGGCCATTCCGCTGAGGAACCGCACGCCGCCGGAGGCCCGGCAGCCCGAGCTGCCGGGTCCCACGTCGTCGCCGGCCCGCTGCCCGCGCCGCGGGTCAGTCCTCGTCGCGCGTCACCCGGGTGGTGACGGTCGCGAGGTTGTTGCCGGGATCGGGGTCGGGCGTGCTCGCGACCGCACGGGCCGTCGCGGTGACCGGGCCGAGGCCGGACGGCGCGGTCAGGTCGACCTCGAACGTCGCCGTGCGCCCGGGCGCGAGATCACCGATGGTCCACACGACCCGCTGGATCGACGGGTGCGGGCCGCCGCCGCTGAGGAACCGCACACCGCCGGAGGCGCGGGTGCTCGCTCCCCACCAGGTGATGTCGGGGACGGGTCCGTCCTCGGGGCCCGGGCCCGGATCGTCCTCGAAGGGGCGTCCGCGGCCGAGGAGCTCCAGCGTGGCGGCCACGCCGGTGGCGGTGTCCGGGCCGTTGTTGACCACCCGCACGGTGTACGTCATCGGGCCGCGCGGGCCGACCCCCTCGGGCGCGCTGAGGGTGATCTGCACATCGGCGGTGCCGCCCGTGGCCGCGAGACCCGTGCCGGACAGCGCCGCGCTGCGGACGCCCGCGGTGGTGTCCACGGTCAGCGCGGCGGTGCGCGGCCCGGTCGCCGTGGGCCGGAAGGTCACGGCGATCGTGCAGCGGGCCCGCGGGGCGAGGGTGCCCGCGCAGGTGCCGGTGCCGAGGGCGAAGTCCGCTGCGTCCGCACCGGACAGGGTCACGCCGTTCACGGTCCGGGGCGTGGCGCCGCGGTTGGTGAGCGTGAACGTCCGTTCCGCGCCGGTGGTGTTCAGCGGCGCGCTGCCGAAGTCCAGGCTCGCCGGGCTCAGCGCGATGTCGGGCGTGGCGATGCCCAGGTTCAGGTCGCTGGGTCCGGCCACCCCGTTGCCGAAGGCCACCGTGGCCGAGGAGGTCGCGGTCGGGCCGGAGGGGGCGGTGGCCACCCGTGCCGTGTAGGAGAGGGTCACCGTCCCTCCGGCGGCCAGCGTGCCGCCGGACGCCGCACCTGCGCCGGTGCCGAGCCGTGCGGTGACCGAGGACGCGGTGACCGTGACGGTGTCCGTCGGCGGCGCGGCGCCGTCGACCCGGAGGTTCGTCACGTCGGTGAGATTGGTGAGGGTGTCGGTGAGGACGACGCCCGTCGCGGGGGCGTCGCCGGTGTTCACCACGGCGCGCGAGACGGCGACGGCGTCCCCGGGGGCGAGGCCGCCGCCGTCGACGTCGGTGATGCTCGACGTCCTGAACTCGGGCTGCGCGGCCTGGGGGTAGCTGAAGCCGTACCCCAGGGCGACGCCCGCGGTGCCGCGGCCGCCGGTGAACCTGCCGTCCGCGGTGGTCGCCCCCGGCTGCCAGGCGCTGTCGCCGACGGCGGCGAACTCCCCGGCGCCGATGGTCACCGGCGACCCCTTGGTCGCCCCGCTGTCGACGCGGACCCCGACCGGGGAGGCCCCGGCGCCGACGGCGTCGTCGAGCAGACCGCCGACCCGTACCGTCCGTGCCGCCGCGGCCGCGATCTGCGGGGACGCGGCGCGCGGGGTGTCACCGTCCTCGACCAGGGCGCCGGGACCGGCGACGAGCACCACACGCTTGGGGACCGCGCCCTTGGCGGCGCCCCCGGTATAGGTGGCGGCGAGCCGCCAGCGGGTCGCGGTGCCCCCGTCGACGGTGCCGGTGAAGGTGGCGTCGGCGGCCCTGCCGGTGAAGACGGCCGGCAGCTGTGCCATGGCGATGGTGCGGCCGCCCACGGTCGTGGTGGTGACGGCGGCGTCCGGCAGGGTCACGGACGTCGTGCCGTCGCCGAAGTGGTAGGCGCTGTCGACGCCGGCCGGGTCGGCGGGAGCGCTGTCGGAGGAGAAGAACACGAAACCGGCGTCGAGCGTGCTGCCGTTGGGGGGTGCCGCCACGAGCCGCGCGCCGGTGCCGCCGGCCCCGCCGGCGTGGGCGAAGCCGTCGCCCGCCGTCGTCACGGTCCGCTGCAGCGTCAGCGGGGGCACGGGGGTGCCGGTCCCGGCGGCCGCGGCCGGCAGGACGGCGGGCAGTCCGAGCGCGAGCAGTGCCGGGGCGACGACGGCGGCCGCGACACGGGGGAGCGACAAGCGTCGGGATATCTGACGCACGGTCAAGGAAACCTCCGCAAAGGGGCGCGGTCGTGGGGGGACGAAGCGCGTTTTCCGTATGGTGATCAGTCAATTACGCACCGTAGGGGCGGGGGGATGCCCCTGCCACCGGGCGTCCGCATCCGGGTGATCATCCGGCGTGCCGCTCCGCGGTCGCGGGAACTGACGGCCCGGAAGACGGGGCGGGAACCGGGCCCGCTGACGCCCCGTCGGCCCCGCGCCGGGCGGGCACGGCTGCTCCGCGCACGGTCGTCCGGGCAGGCCGCCGAGGCCCTCCGGGCACGCCCGCGAGCCGCCGCGGCCACCTCTCCGGAGCACCTGCGAAGAGCCTGAGGTGACGCCACATGAGACCGCCTGATTAGCCCATCCGGTGGATACACTCCAGCCATGGCGCAGGCGAAGAAAGTCACCATGTACGTCCTCGTGGTCTTCGTGCTCTATACGATCATCACGTCGCCCGGACGTGCCGCTGACCTTGTACAGGTGGGCTTCCAGGGCATATCGGACGCCGCCAAGGGCGTCGGTGAGTTCATGACCGCGCTGATCAACTGATCGGCCACGACCACGAGGAGTCGGCGCCGTGATTCGCCACCTGGTCCTGTTCAAGCTCAACGAGGGCGTCGAGCGCGACGACCCGCGCGTGGTGGCCGGCGTACGGGCCTTCGAACAGCTCGACGGCCTGATCCCGGAACTCCTCTCCTGGGAGCTCGGCTGGAACATCTCGCCGCGCCCCATCGCCTACGACTTCGCCCTCAACGCCTCGGTCGCCGACGAGGGCGACCTCGCCGCCTATCTGTGGCACCCCGCCCACCAGGCAGGAGTGGCGCAGTGGCAGGAATTCGCCACCTGGGTGGTCGCCGACTACGTCGTCGAGTGACGGCCCCGGCCGGCCCCGGTCCCGAACAGCCCTTCGCCCGCCGGGCGGAGGGCTTTTTCGTCTAGCACCGCGCCTCGCTTGCACACAGTGCACATGAATTGTGATGCTATGACCGCTTTTGCCGGATGAGTGGACCGATGAGGAGTGGCATGCCCGTGTCGGCCCGTACGGCGTCACCAGCAATTCCCGGCGACGACAGCGGGACCGGTACGGAGGACGCCCGGGGCGAGGGAGGGAGCGGCCGGGACGGCCGGCTGATCCACAGTGCCCGGGAGGCCGCGGACGGCCACGACGGGCGGGAGCCCGCCGGTGACGCGAAGGACACGGCGGCCCCCGGCGCCCAGGACGGTCACGCCGCGCCGGAAGCCGGGGAGCCGCAGGACGGCGGATCCGGTCCGGACGGTACGGGCCGCCCGGTCGGCCGGCCCGGCGGGACCCGCTCGGGGACCACCAACACCAACGCGATCGAGGCGCGGGCCCTGACCCAGGTGCTGTTCGAGCAGCTGACCGGGCTGGAGCCGGGGACCCCGGACCACGCGCGCGTGCGGGCCGCCCTGATCGAGGTCAACCTGCCGCTGGTGCGGTACGCGGCGGCGCGCTTCCGCAGCCGCAACGAGCCGATGGAGGACGTCGTCCAGGTCGGCACGATCGGGCTGATCAACGCGATCGACCGGTTCGACCCGGAACGCGGCGTGCAGTTCCCGACCTTCGCGATGCCGACCGTGGTCGGCGAGATCAAACGTTACTTCAGGGACAACGTCCGCACCGTCCATGTGCCCCGCCGGCTGCACGAGCTGTGGGTGCAGGTCAGCGGCGCCATCGAGGACCTGACGGTGGCCCACGGGCGGACCCCCACCACCGCCGAGATCGCCGACCGGCTGAAGCTGTCCGAGGACGAGGTGCTGGCCTGCCTGGAGGCGGGGCGGGCCTACCACGCGACCTCGCTGGAGGCGGCGCAGGAGGGCGGGGAGGGGTCGCCGGGGCTGCTGGACCGGCTCGGTTACGAGGACCCGGCGCTGACCGGGGTCGAGCACCGCGACCTCGTACGGCACCTGCTGGTGCAGCTGCCCGAGCGCGAGCGGCGGATCCTCCTGCTGCGCTACTTCGGCAATCTGACCCAGTCCCAGATCAGTGCGGAACTGGGGGTTTCGCAGATGCATGTGTCACGTTTGCTGTCCCGGAGCTTCGCTCGGCTGCGATCCGCAAATCAGCTCGAATCGTAACCTTTGCGGGCGACCCTCCCTGCGGAAATAAGTCGACATGGCGCTACAGCGTGTTGCCGACATGTGACATTCTGCGGGAACAGCGTTTGTCGCGGTCCGGCCTCCGGTATTCCAGTGGAGGAACGAACCGTCGCCCGCGACACCCGTCCGCGACCTCAAGGGGGTGGCATGTCCGTAGAAGTGGGCAGTCCGAAGGTGCTGAACACCGAGGCGCCGCACGATGCTCCTGTCGACAGCCTCGACATCGCCGGTCCCGCCGTCGTCGACACCCGCACGCTGTCCCGCTCGCTGTTCCTGCGGCTCTCCGAGCTGACGGACGACAGCCCCGAGCGGGCCTACGTGCGGGACACGCTCATCGAACTCAACCTCCCGCTCGTGCGGTACGCGGCGGCGCGCTTCCGCAGCCGCAACGAGCCGATGGAGGACATCGTCCAGGTCGGCACGATCGGCCTCATCAAGGCCATCGACCGCTTCGACTGCAACCGCGGTGTGGAGTTCCCGACCTTCGCGATGCCCACGATCGTCGGCGAGGTCAAGCGCTTCTTCCGCGACACCTCGTGGTCGGTGCGGGTGCCGCGCCGGCTCCAGGAGCTGCGGCTGGCGCTGACCAAGACCAGCGACGAGCTCGCGCAGAAGCTGGACCGCTCGCCGACGGTCGCCGAACTCGCCGTCGCGCTGGGCGTGTCGGAGGAGGACGTGGTCGACGGCCTCGCGGTCGGCAACGCCTACACCGCCAGCTCGCTGGACTCCCCGCCGCCGGAGGACGACGGCGGCGAGGGCTCGCTCGCCGACCGGCTCGGCTACGAGGACG
This sequence comes from Streptomyces sp. NPDC088732, assembly GCF_044751205.1. Classification (NCBI taxonomy): domain Bacteria; kingdom Bacillati; phylum Actinomycetota; class Actinomycetes; order Kitasatosporales; family Streptomycetaceae; genus Streptomyces; species Streptomyces sp. NPDC088732. The sequence goes on along the minus strand of NZ_JBIVLI010000009.1, from coordinate 159,460 downwards.
CCGCGCTGGAGGGCGTGGAGTACCGCGAGTCGCTCAAGCCGCTGCTCGCCCAACTCCCGCCGCGCGAGAGGCGGATCATCATGCTCCGCTTCTTCGCCAACATGACCCAGTCGCAGATCGGCGAGGAGGTCGGCATCTCCCAGATGCACGTCTCCCGGCTGCTGACCCGCACGTTGGCGCAGCTGCGCGAGGGGCTCACCGCGGAGCACTGAGCCGTTGCCCGGACCGGCCGTGACGGATGCGCCGGTTCGGGGCTTCGGTACTGACGGTTCGTCATTACACTGGTGCGATGGCGCACATACCGACCGGTCGGCGGGGCGCACTCGCCGCGGCCTCGGCGGCCGTCGTCTGCCTCGGCACCTTCGCCGCCCTGGGCCCGGACTGCGAGAGCGCGGGAGCGGGCCGGGTCGCGCTCGGCGCCCCCGGCCCCGCGGGCAGCGCCGCGATGAACGTGCCCACGGCCGCCGCCGGGGAGCCGGTGCCCACGGACGGCGGTGCGGTTCCGCCGCGGCACGGCAGCCCGGCACCCCGCGACGACCGGCCGTCGGGCACTTCCGGGGCGAGCGTCTCCCCGTCGCCGTCCGCATCCGCCACGGCGCCCGCACCGGGCAGCACGGCCACCACGAGCGCGACGGCGTCCGCCACCGCCGCCCCGACCGGGTCCGCCCCGGCATCCGGTTCCCCGGTGCCCGCGGCGACACCGTCCGCGTCGGCGGACGGGCCCGCCCGCCTGGTGGTGAGCGCGGTCGCCCGTACCGCCGCCGAGGACCGCTGGTGCGAGAACGTCACGGTGACACTGGCCAACACCGGTGGTGGTCCGGCCACTTCGGGCACGCTGGAGTTCGGCACCCACATCGTCGGCCTGCTCGGCATCGACTGGGCCACGATCGGGAGCAGCGACCCGGTGCCGGTGCCCCTCGCGGGCGGGGCGCGGTCCACGCGGACGTGGACGGTGTGCGTCGACGCCTGGCGCGTCCCACCGGGCATGCACGTCGAGACCCGGGACGTCTCCGTCCGGGTCCCGTGAGCGCGCGAACGCGGTGGGCCGGGCGCCCGGCGGGGCGCGCACCTTCAGCAGGCCGGGCGCACACTCCCGCCTCGAACCGGCGGCACTGCTCCGGTGTCCGGGAGTCCCGGGCACCGGTGACGGGTCAGGACAGGGCGAACCAGGCGACGGCGGCCACGACCACGACGGCCGCGATGATGCCGACGATCAGTCCCGTCCGGTTGCCGCCGCCCGAGGCCTGGGCCTGCGCGGGCTCCTCGTCGACGAAGGCGCGGAACATCTGGGTGTTGCCGGCCGGGTCGTAATTGTTGTCAGGGGTAGTCATGGTGCAGGACCCTAGCGAAGTCATGTCGGGCCGGTCACCCCTGGGGCCCGGACAACCGGGGAACGGGTGCGGGAATACCGCCCGTCGAAACGGTGTCGCACGTTCCATGGCACTTATCGGCAGTTCTGATCTCGATGTCTTCCCCCTCTCCCTCGGCGGCAACGTCTTCGGCTGGACGGCCGACGAGGAGACCTCCTTCGCCGTCCTGGACGCGTACACCGCGGCCGGCGGCAACTTCGTCGACACCGCGGACGCCTACTCGGCCTGGGTCCCCGGGCACAGCGGCGGCGAGTCCGAGCGCCTGATCGGCGCATGGCTGGCCGGGCGCGGGCGGCGCGACGACGTGATCGTCGCCACCAAGGTCGGCTCGCACCCGGACTTCAAGGGGCTGAAGGCCGAGACGATCAAGGCCGCGGCGGAGGAGTCGCTGCGCCGGCTCGGCACGGACCACATCGACCTCTACTACACGCACTTCGACGACGTCGAGACGCCGGTCGAGGAGATCGTCGGCGCGATGGACGCGCTGGTCCGCGAGGGCAAGGTGCGGTACATCGCCGCGTCCAACATCAGCCCGGAGCGGCTGACGGCCTCGCTGGAGTTCTCCGACCGGGAGGGCCTGGCGAAGTACGTGGCGCTCCAGCAGCACTACAACCTGGTGGAGCGGGAGTACGAGGGGGCGCTGCGCGAGGTGGTGCGGGCGCACGGGCTGGCCTCGGTCCCGTACTTCGGTCTGGCCCGCGGCTTCCTCACCGGCAAGTACCGGCCCGGCGTCGCGGTGGACAGCCCCCGCGCGGGTGCGGCGGGTGCCTACCTGGAGTCCGCGCGCGGCCCGCGCGTGCTGGCCGCGCTGGACGAGGTGGCCGCCGCGCACGGCGCCGAGCCGGCGAGCGTGGCGCTGGCCTGGGTGCGGTCCCGGCCGACGGTGGTGGCGCCGATCGCCAGCGCCCGGACGCCCGAGCAGCTGCCCGCGCTGCTGGCCTCGGCGGAGCTGGAGCTGACCGCCGAGGAGCTGGAGCTGCTCACCGAGGCATCCGCCTGACCTGCGCTTTACCGCCCGGCCCGCCTTCTTGACCGGAGGCGGGCCGTTCCTTTTGGACTTTTTTTACCCGAAAGAATTTGCCTGCAGCAACCAAACAATCTTACGGTTGCTCAAGGCAACCAATAGTCCGAAGGGAAGGCGACGGTCCCATGGCATCGCAGGAGCTGTACGGGGAGCTGGCACACCAGCTGCGCGCCATCCCCGCCGTGGCCCGCGAGCTCAGCCGCTCGTGCCCGCAGGACTGCCCGCCCGCCTCGCTCGGCGTGCTCGCGGCGGTGGGCCGCCACGACGAGCTGCGCATGAGCCGCCTGGCGGAACTGCTCGACATCGACATGTCGGTCACCAGCCGCCATGTCGCGCACCTCGCGGAACGCGGCTGGATCGACCGACTGCCCGATCCGCACGACAGACGGTCGCGCCTGCTGCGGCTGACCCCCGGCGGCAGGGACGTGCTCCACGCCGCACTCGACGGGGTCGCCGCCTCGCTCGCCCACCACCTGCGGGACTGGCCCGACGAGGACGTGATGGTCCTCTGCGGGCTGCTGGAACGGCTGCGCACGGCCTTCACGGCCGACTGCCGCCCCCGTACGCAAACGATCACGACGTGAAGAGGATGACGATGGCAACAACCGCATCACCGGCCGGTGTGCGGGGGGCCGAGGCCCACGCGGGACACGCGGCCCCCATGTCGCACCGGCAGATCATGGAGGCCCTGACCGGGCTGATCCTCGGCTTGTTCGTGGCGATCCTGTCGTCCACGATCGTCTCCAACGCCCTGCCGAGGATCATCTCCGATCTGCACGGTGGTCAGAGCGCCTACACCTGGGTCATCACCGCCGCGCTGCTCACCACCACCGCCACCACCCCGCTGTGGGGCAAGCTGTCCGACCTGTTCAGCAAGAAGCTGCTGGTCCAGCTGGCACTGGTGATCTACGTGGTCGGCTCGCTCGTCGCGGGCGTCTCGCAGAACACGAGCGAGCTGATCGCCTGCCGCGTCGTGCAGGGCGTCGGCGTCGGCGGCCTGATCGCGCTGACCCAGGTCATCATGGCCTCGATGATCTCGCCGCGGGAGCGCGGCCGGTACAGCGGCTACCTCGGCGCGGCCTTCGCGGTCGGCACCGTCGGCGGCCCGCTGCTCGGCGGCGTCATCGTCGACACCGACTGGCTCGGCTGGCGCTGGTGCTTCTACGTCGGCGTGCCCTTCGCGGTCCTCGCGCTGATCGTGCTGCAGAAGACCCTGAACCTGCCGGTCGTCAAGCGCCAGGCCAAGGTCGACTGGGCGGGCGCCACGTTCGTCACCGCCGCCGTCAGCCTGCTGCTCGTCTGGGTCACCTTCGCCGGCGACAAGTACGCGTGGATCTCCTGGCAGACCTGGACCATGACCGGCGGCGCGGTGCTGCTGGCCCTGGTCTTCGTGCTGGTCGAGTCCCGCGCGCGCGAGCCGATCATGCCGCTGCGGCTGTTCCGCAACAAGACCATCAGCCTGACCTCGGTCGCCTCGCTCTTCGTGGGCGTGGGGGTGTACAGCGGCACCGTCTTCCTGAGCCAGTACTTCCAGCTGGCGCGGGGCAAGTCGCCGACCATGTCCGGTGTCCTGACCATCCCGTTGATCGCGGGCCTGTTCGTCTCCTCCACCGTCTCCGGCCAGATCATCACCCGGACCGGCCGCTGGAAGGCGATCCTGGTCTCCGGCGGCGTGCTGCTCACCGCGGGCCTGGGCCTGCTCGGCTCGCTGCGGTACGACAGCGTCTACTGGCACCTGGCGATCTTCATGGCGCTGCTGGGCCTCGGCCTGGGCATGATGATGCAGAACCTGGTCCTCGCCGTGCAGAACCAGGTGGGCGCCGCCGACCTCGGCGCGGCGAGCTCCATGGTCACCTTCTTCCGCACCCTCGGCGGCGCGGTCGGCGTCTCCGCGCTGGGCGCCGTGCTCGCCAACCGGGTCACCCGCTACACCACGGACGGCCTGTCCGCGCTGGGCGTCGACTCCACCGGCTCCTCCGGTGGCGGCATCCCGGACCTCGCGTCGCTCCCGGCGCCGATCCGCCACGTCGTGGAGACCGCGTACGGCCACGGCGCGGGCGATGTGTTCCTGGTGGCGGCCCCCGTGGCGTTCCTCGCGCTGCTGGTGGTGCTCTTCATCAAGGAGGTGCCGCTGCGGACCTCGAGCGGTCTGCAGCAGGCCGCCGGCGTGCCCGCGCACCAGGAGCCTGCGCCCACGGCCGCCCCGCTGCCCGTGTCCACACCCGCACCCGTCCCCGCGCCCGCGCACGAACCCGCACCAGCGCCCGTACCCGTCCAGGAGGGCCCCATGATCCACGGCCAGGTCCGCAACTCCGAGGGCACCGGCGTCGAACACGCCACGCTCACTCTGATCTCGCTCACCGGCAAGCAGCTCGGCCGGGCCGCCACCGGCCCCGACGGCGGCTACGTGCTCACCACGCCCGGCGCCGGCTCGTACGTGCTGATCGCGGCGGCCGACGGCCACCAGCCGCAGGCCTCCACGGTCGTGGCCGGTAAGGACCCGGTCCCCTACGACGTGGTCCTGTCCGGCACCAGCGGCCTCACCGGCTCCGTCACCTCCGAGGCCGACGGCCTCCCGGTGCACGGCGCCGTGGTCGTCGTCACCGACATCCGGGGCGAGGTGCTGGCCAGCGGCGGCACCGGTCAGGACGGCGGCTTCGGCTTCGGCACCCTCCCGGCCGGCGACTTCACCCTCGCGGTCAACGCCACCGGTTTCCGGCCGGTCGCCCTGCCCGTCGAGGTCGGCGGCACCGGCCCGACCCACGTCGACGTCGCGCTGCGGCTCGGCGGCAGCATCCAGGGCACCGTCCTCGGCGGCGCGACCAGGACGCCGCTGCCCGAGGCGCGCGTCACCCTCGTGGACGGCGCCGGCAACGTCGTGGCCACCTCCACGACCGGCGGCGACGGCGCGTACGCCTTCGGCGACCTCGACGCGGGCGAGTACTCGCTCATAGCCAGCGGCTACCCGCCGGTCGCGACCACGATCCGGGTCGGGGACGAGAGCGCCAAGGACGTCGACGTGGAGCTCAGCCACCCCGAGGGGTGAGCGGGACCCGCTCCAGAACGGCCGGCTCGTGTGCCTGCGGAGACGCACGAACCGGTTGCCCCGGGGGACACCTGGTCCAGGTCCGGACGGCGCCGGCAGGGGACGGCCGCGCACCGTCCGGGACGGACCGCGCCAGGTGGCCCCCGCAGGGGCCCGGGGAATGCCCCGGGCCCCGGTCCCCGGGGGGACACACACGCAACGGAAGGCGAGCGATGAGCATGACCACGACCGGAAAGACGGGCCTGCGGGGGCGGGTGCGGACCAAGGACGGCTGGGCAGTGCCGCACGCCGTGCTGACGGTCACCGACATGACGGGTCAGCAGGTCGCCCGCGAGACCGCGGACGCCGACGGCGCGGTGCGCACCGCGGCGCTGGCCCAGGGCGCGTACACCGTCATCGTGACGGCCGTCGGCTACCGCCCCGCGGCGGCGACGGCCCTGGTCACCGCCTCGGGATCGGCCGACGTCGGCACCGTGACGCTCGCCCGCTCCGGCGGCGTCGAACTGCCCCCGCCGGGCGTGTGGACCGTCGACCCCGCCCACTCCGAGATCCGCGCCGTCGCCCAGCACCTCGGGCTGTCCAGCGTGCACGGCCGGTTCAAGGGCTTCGCGGCGAGCATCGAGATCGCCGAGCAGCCGCTGCTGTCCACCGTGCAGGCCGTGATCGACGCCGCGTCCATCGACACCGGCAACGGCACCCGCGACGCACACCTGCGCTCCCCCGACTTCCTGGACGTCGCGGCGCATCCCAGCGTGACCTACCGCAGCACCTCCCTGGAGCAGGCCGCCGAGGACCGCTGGACCGTGCACGGCGAGCTGTCGATGCGCGGCGTCACCCGCCCGGTCGACCTCGACCTGGCGTACCTCGGCACCGGCCCGGACCAGTGGGGCGGGATGCGCGCCGCCTTCCGCGCCACGGCCCAACTGCGGCGGGAGGACTTCGCCATGCACTACAACCAGGTCGTCCAGGCCGGCATCGTCGCCGTCGGCACCACCGTGAAGGTCGAGCTCGACATCCAGGCCGTGCAGGGCACCGCCCTCCCTGCCCCGCAGCCACCGGCGGCATAGGCTGCTGTCATGGCCTACATCGCGACCAACACCTCCGTGCAGCTCGATCAGTTGCTGGAGTTCGTCCGCCCGCGCCACCACGCCCTGCTGCTGACCACCCGCGCGGACGGCCGCCCCCAGGGCTCCCCCGTGACCTGCGGCGTCGACGACTCCGGGCGGCTGGTGATCTCCACGTACCCCGAGCGGGCCAAGACCCGCAACGCGCGCCGCGACCCGCGGGCGAGCGTGATCGTGCTCTCCGACGAGTGGGACGGGCCCTGGGTCCAGATCGACGGCACCGCCGAGGTCATCGACCCGCCGGAGTCGGTCGAGCCGCTCGTGGAGTACTACCGCAACATCGCCGGCGAGCACCCGGACTGGGACGAGTACCGTGCCGCGATGCTCAAGCAGGGCAAGTCGCTGGTCCGGGTGACCCCCGAGCGGTGGGGGCCCATCGCGACGGGCGGCTTCCCGGCCCGGCTGGCGCCCTCCGAGGACTGAACCGCGGGCAGGGGAAGGGCGGCGGCCGGCTGGCCGCCGCCCTTCCCGCGTCTACGACCTGGGTCAGCTCGGGTCGGTCAGGTCGTAGACGGTCACTCCGCCCAGGGTCGTGGAGCCGAAGTTCTCCTCCACCCATGAGCTGATCTGTGCGGCGGTACCGCTGTCGCCGCCGCCCCGGCCGCCGCCGCCCATGCCGCCCGAGGCGATGAACCAGTGGATCCTCCCCTGTGCCACATAGGCCTTGAAGCCGGCGAGCGTGGGCGAGGGGTCACTGCCGTTGAAGCCGCCGATGGCCATCACGGCTTTCCCGGTCGCCAGTTGGTAGCTCGCCGCGTTCTGCGAGCCGATCGCGGCGGCCATCCAGGTGTACCGGTCGGCGTCGGCGAGCAGCGCCTCCCTGGCGGCGTCGCTCACGGCCGCCCCGTTCAGCAGGCCGCCGAGGCCGCCCGTACCGCCGCGTCCGCCGGCGGCGCCGGGGAAGCCCTGCGGGCCCTGGCCCTGCTGACCGCGTTGCCCCTGGCCGCCGCCGCCCTGTCCACCACCGGGGAAGCCGCCGGTGCCGCCTCCGGGAAGGCCCTGCTGCCCCTGCCCGCCTCCCGGGAAGCCCCCGGCGCCGCGGCGCATGCCGCCCGGCCCGCCCATGCCGCCGCGGACCGCAGGTCCGGCCGTCACGATGGAGCCGGTGTGCGCGGTACCGGCCGTCTGGAGCGTGTACGCCAGCGGCCCGCCGAGCGCCGCCGCGAGGCCCAGCCCGGCCGCCGCCAGGGCGAGGTGCCGGCCCAGCCGTGCCGTGAGCAGCAACCCGAGGGCCGCCGCGATCCCGGCGGCGAGCACCGCGTACCGCAGCCACGGGAACCAGTCCGCCGAGCGCCCCAGCAGGACCCACGACCACACGGCCGTCACGGCGGCCGTGCCCGCGAGCAGCGCCGACGCGGCCGGGTGCCGGCGCCGCTCCCACAGCAGCACGGCGCCCGTTCCGACCGTCGCCGCGATGTAGGGCGCCAGGGCGATGTTGTAGTACTGGTGGAAGATCCCGGACATGAAACTGAAGGTCAGGAAGGTGAAGACCAGCGCCCCGCCCCACACCAGGAGGGCCGCGCGCGTGGTGTCGGTGCGCGGCGCCCGCCGGGTCAGCCACAGGCCCGCCACGAGCAGGACGAGGGCGGCGGGCAGCAGCCACGCGATCTGACCGCCCATGTCGGTGCCGAACAGCCGGCTCCAGCCGGTCGCGCCCCACTGGCCGCCGCCCGCGCCCCCGCCACCGCCGCCGACGGAGCCGGTCTCGTCGCCGGTGATCCGGCCGAGGCCGTTGTAGCCGAAGGTCAGCGACAGGAAGCTGTTGTCCTGCGAACCGCCGATGTACGGGCGCGAGGACGCCGGCCACAGCTCAACGACCGCGACCCACCAGCCCCCGGAGAGCACGGCGGCCAGCCCCGCGAGGCCGAGCTGCCCGAACCGCCGCCGGACGCGCGTGGGCGCGCACACCGCGTACACGACCGCCAGCGGCGGCAGGATCAGCCACGCCTGCAGCGTCTTGGTCAGGAAGGCGAGCCCGAAGGCGACGCCCGCGAGCAGCAGCCACTTCGTCCGGGCGTCCTCCAGGGCGCGCAGCACGCAGTGCACCGCGACCACCATCAGCAGGCACAGCAGGGCGTCCGGGTTGTTGAAGCGGAACATCAGCGCGGCAACCGGCGTGAGGGCGAACGCGAGCCCGGCGATCAGTCCTGCGGCAGCGCCGGAACGCCGCCGTACGGTGGCGTGCAGCACGCCCACCGCGGCCACGCCCATCAGCGCCTCGGGCACCAGGATCGCCCAGGAGTTCAGCCCGAAGAGCCGCACCGACAGCGCCATCGGCCACAGCGCGGCCGGGGGCTTGTCGACGGTGATGGAGTTGCCGGCGTCCGAGGAGCCGAAGAAGAACGCCTTCCAGCTCTCGGCGCCCGCCTGGACGGCGGCCGAGTAGAAGGAGTTCGCCCATCCCGAGGCGCCCAGGTCCCACAGGTACACCACGGCCGTGAGGGCGAGCAGCGCGACGAGGGCCGGCCGGGCCCAGCGGGGGTCGGCGGGCCGCAGGCCGGGAGCGGGCGGGGGCGCGCCCTGCGGGACCGGGCTGCGCCCCGTGGTCCCCGGCGGCGGCGCGTCGGCCGGGACCGGGGAGCGGTGGACGGCCGCGGGAGTGTGCCCCGGAAGCGGAGGGACGGCGGGCGGGGTCCCCTCCGGCGCGTGGTGCGACGTGGTCATCGGTGGCTCCCGGGGTCGTGTGCCTCGTGGTCCGCGGTCGTCACGGGCGCCGCGGCATCGTGCGGGACGAAGGGCGTCGGGAGGGCGTGCCGGGCGCCCGGCCGGACCGGCACGGGTGGCACGGGCGGCACGGGCGGCACGGGCGGCACGGCACCGGGGCCCGCGCGGTCCGGGAAGACCCAGGCGCGGAGCAGCAGGAAGCGCAGGACGGTCGCGGCCAGGTTGGCCGCGACGAGGACGGCGATCTCGGTGCCGCGCGAGGGGCTGCCGTTCGCGCTGTGGAGGGCGGCCAGTGAGCCGCTGGTGTGCGCCAGGCCGATGCCGAACACGACCAGGCCCTGCGCCTGGTGGCGCACCGCGCGGTCCCGGCCGCGCACACCGAAGGTCAGCCGCCGGTTGGCGGCGGTGTTGCCGAGCGCCGACACCAGCAGGGCCAGCGCGTTGGCGGGCTGGGCCCCGGCCGGGCCGCGCAGGAGCGCGAAGAGCAGCAGGTACACGACGGTGCTCAGGCCGCCCACGACGCAGAATCCGGCCAGTTGGCGTGCGAGCCCGGCGGGCACGCCGGCGATGTCGCGGTCGCGCGGGTCGTCGCCGAAGGGCCGGCGCAACCGGTCGAGCGGCAGCATCCCCGTGGCGAGGCCGCGTCCGATCCGCCACAGGCCCCGCAGGTCGTCGGCCGCGGTGCGGACGAGGTCCACGGTGGAGTGGGGGTCGTCCACCCAGTCGACCGGCACTTCGTGGATGCGCAGCCCGGCCCGTTCGGCCAGCACCAGCATCTCGGTGTCGAAGAACCAGCCGGCGTCCTCCACCAGCGGCAGCAGCCGGTCGGCGACGTCCTTGCGGATCGCCTTGAAGCCGCACTGCGCGTCGGAGAAGCGGGCGGCCAGCGAGGTCCGCAGCAGGATGTTGTAGGAGCGGGAGACGAACTCCCGTTTGGCGCCGCGGACGACACGCGAACTGCGGGTCAGCCGCGAGCCGATCGCCAGGTCGGAGTGGCCGGAGATGAGCGGGGCGACCAGCGGCAGCAGCGCGTTGAGGTCGGTGGACAGGTCGGCGTCCATGTACGCCAGCACGGGTGCGTCGGAGGCGGACCACACCCCGCGCAGGGCGCGCCCGCGGCCTTTGCGCTCCAGGTGGACGGCGGTGACGGCCGGTATCCCGGCCGCCAGTGCCTCGGCGATCACCGCGGTGCGGTCGGTGCTGGCGTTGTCGGCGACGGTGATCCGGAAGGGGTAGGGGAAGGTCCGCTCCAGGTGGGCGTGGAGTCTGCGAACGCAGCCTTCGAGGTCTTTCTCCTCGTTGAAGACGGGGATCACGACGTCCAGCACCGGTTCGGTCTGGGGGACGGCCAGGTGTTCGCGGGCGGGGAGGCTCCCCGGGCTCCGCTCCTCCTGGCCGGCCGGCGGGAGCTGTTGGGTTCGCATACCGACGACCCTCCCGGGGCCCGCTGTCATGACGGTGTGGCCGCCCTGAGCGGTGCCTGTGAGTGCGCGGCGGGCAGGTGGACGCGGAAGACGGTGGCCCCGGGCCGGCTGTCGATGGAGACCCGTCCGCCGTGCGCGGCCACCACCGCCTGCACGATGGCCAGTCCGAGGCCCGTGCTGCCGGCCGCCCGGGAACGCGAGGCGTCGCCGCGCGCGAAGCGCTCGAAGACGTGCGGCAGCAGGACGGGCGGGATGCCGGGGCCGTCGTCGGCGACCTCGACCCGGACCTCCGGGCCGTGCGGCACGACGCGGGCCACCACGGTGGTGCCGGGCGGGGTGTGCGTACGGGCGTTGGCCAGCAGATTGGTGAGCACCTGGTGCAGCCGCTGCGGGTCGCCCCGTACGACCGCCGGGTCGTCGGGCAGTTCCAGCCGCCAGCGGTGCTCGCGGCCGGCCGCGCGGGCGTCGCTGACCGCGTCGACGACCAGCGGCGACATGTCGGTGCCGGCCAGGCTGAGCGGCCGGCCCGCGTCGAGCCGGGCGAGCAGCAGCAGGTCCTCGACGAGGGTGGTCATCCGGGCCGCCTCGGACTCGATGCGGCCCAGCGCGTGGCGGGTGTCGGGTCCGATGGCCTCGCGCCCGCGCCGCGTCAGCTCGGCGTAGCCGCGGATCGACGCCAGCGGGGTGCGCAGTTCGTGGCTGGCGTCGGCGACGAACTGCCGCACCCGCGTCTCGCTCTCCTGCCGGGCGTGCAGGGCGCTGCCGACGTGGTCGAGCATGCGGTTGAGGGCGGCCCCGACCTGGCCGACCTCGGTGCGGGGGTCGGTGTCGGCGTCGGGCATCCGTTCGTGGAGCGCCACCTCGCCCTGGTGCAGGGTCAGTTCGGAGACCCGGGTCGCGGTGGCGGCGACCCGGCGCAGCGGCCGCAGATTGAGCCTGACCATGACGAAGCCGGCCATCCCCGCGGCGGCCAGGCCCGCCGCGGTGACGCAGACCTCGACCACGGCCAGGGTGCCGATGGTGTCGCGGACACTCGCGGTGGGCAGCCCGACGATCCGGGCCTGCCCGAAGGCGTCGGTCACCGACCGCACCGTGAAGGCGCCGAGGCCCGGGACGTCCAGGGTGTGCGGGGCGCCGTCCGGCGGGACGTCCGCGAAGACGGCGGCCTGCCGGGCGGTGAGCGGTGCGACGTCGAGCCGGGTGCCCGCGGTGCTGCTGGGCTGCGAGCTGACGCCGGCGGCGACGACCGCGCCGGAGCGGTCCACCTGCGCCCCGACGGTGCCGGGCGGGATGCCGGGGCCGGTGATGAAACGCAGGGGGGAGTCGTCGCCGGTGACCCGGTGGTCCTCGGGCAGCGGGCCCGGCTGGTCGCCGGGATCCATGCGGGCGCGCTTGGCGACCGCGGCGACCTGGCCGTCCAGTTGGGCGTAGAGGAAGGACTGCAGAGCGAGCGCCGTGACGGTGCCGATGACCGCGCAGACGACCGCGATGAGCGCGACCGAGGAGACCACCAGCCGGGTCCGCAGCGACCAGCGGCGCCGGGTCCGGGCTCGGCGCGCTCCGGGCGCGCCGCGGCTCACGCCGGCTCGCCCGGCTTGATCAGGTATCCGGCGCCGCGCCGGGTGTGGATCATCGGCGCACGGCCCGCGTCGATCTTCTTGCGCAGGTAGGAGATGTACAGCTCGACCACGTTGGCCTGGCCGCCGAAGTCGTACGACCAGACGCGGTCGAGGATCTGCGCCTTGCTGAGCACCCGGCGCGGATTGCGCATCAGGTAGCGCAGCAGCTCGAACTCGGTGGCGGTGAGGTGGATGCCGATGCCGTCGCGGCTGACCTCGTGGCTGTCCTCGTTCAGCACGAGGTCGCCGACGACCAGCAGCGACTCCTGGCGGGCGGCGGCCGCGCCGGCCCGGCGCAGCAGGCCGCGCAGCCGGGCGACGACCTCCTCCAGGCTGAAGGGCTTGGTGACGTAGTCGTCGCCGCCCGCGGTGAGCCCGGCGATGCGGTCCTCGACGGCGTCCCTGGCGGTGAGGAACAGCACGGGTACGTCGGGCAGGTCGCGGCGCATCCGGGCCAGGACCTCCAGGCCGTCCATGTCGGGCAGCATCATGTCCAGGACCACGGCGTCCGGCTGCCGTTCGCGGGCGGCGCGCAGGGCGTCGGCGCCCGTGCCCTCGGTGTGGACGTCCCAGCCCTCGTAACGCAGGGCCATGGAGAGCAGGTCGGCCAGGGCGGTCTCGTCGTCCACGACGAGGACCCGTACGGGGGAGCCGTCCGGACGCGCGAGGTCGGCGGCGGCGGAGGAAGGAGACGCGGTCATGGGGGAATCCTGTGAGCCGCCGCTGAGAACACCCTTGGCGGTATCTGTGAATTGTCTGAGAAGAACGCCGTCGTGACGGGTGACGGCCCGCCAGGGGCGGGGGCGGACACGCCGCCGCGCGGGGAATGCCCCGATCGCCGGACCGCGTTTGGTACGACGTTTGGTACGACGGACATCGGACTTCAGCCGACCTGATGGTGGGAGACGGCCCATGGGTTTCAGTGACAGCGGCGCGACGGCACGGGCGATCGGCCGGTACGGACTGTGGAACAGCGGCCTGCGCGACCCCGACCCCTCACGCGCCGGGGAACTGGCCGAGACCGCGGCCGAGTTGGAGGACCTGGGCTACGGCGCCCTCTGGCTCGGCGGCAGCGCCGGCGTGGAGCACGCGACCCCGCTGATCGAGGCGACCTCGTCCATCACCGTCGCGACCGGCATCCTCAGCATCTGGCAGTACGAGGCCGCGGACGTCGCCGCCCGCTGGTCCGCCCTGGAGGCCTCGCACCCGGGCCGCTTCCTGCTCGGCCTCGGCGTCAGCCACGCGAAGCTCGCCGCGCAGTACGAGCGCCCCTACGCGGCCATGACCGGCTGGCTCGACGCGCTGGACGCCGCCGGGGTCCCGGCCGGCCGCCGTGTACTGGCCGCGCTCGGCCCGAGGATGATGGAGCTCTCCCACGACCGCGCCGCGGGCGCCCACCCGTACCTGGTCACCCCCGAGCACACCGCGCAGGCCCGCGAGATCCTCGGCCGGGGCCCGCTGCTCGCCCCGGAGTTCACGGTCGTCCTGGACACCGATCCCTCGCGGGCCCGGGCGACCGCCCGCGCGATGCTCTCCCTCTATCTCACGCTGCCGAACTACACCAACAGCTGGCTGCGCCTGGGCTTCACCGAGGACGACCTGGCCAACGGCGGCAGCGACCGCCTGGTGGACGCGCTCATCGGCTGGGGCGACGAGCAGCGGGTGCGCGAGCGCATCGACGCCTTCCTCGACGCGGGCGCCGACCACGTCGCCGTCCAGGTGCTGACCGCCGACGGGGACCGCAGCGGTCTGCCGCGCGAGGAGTGGCGGCGGCTCGCGGTGGCGCTCGGGCTCTGAGTCCGTCAGCGAAACGGCAGTCGGGGACAGCCGTTCATCAGGAACGGAAGGCTCCGCTCAAAGCCGTTCAGCACCCGGCCGGGCAGCGGGGCCGGGCGTATGTTCGGCCCATGGACAGCGGCACCGTGCCCCGAACCGTCCCGGTCGACCGCATGGCGTCGGGCGACCACGCCTGCCTCGGCTTCGCGGACGAGGACGCCCGCTGGGAGGTCCGCGCCGCCTTCACCGCCATCGGCCTGGCCCGGGGGGAACGCGTGCTGCTCTTCAGCGGGCGCGGCACACCCCCGGCCGAGGCCGTCGGCCGGCTCACCGCGCTCGGCGTCCGCGCCGCCGAGGCGGTGCGCCGCGGGGCACTCGTCATCACCCCGCTCGTCCCCGGCTACGACTCCGCCGCCGCCTGGTCCGCCCTCACCGACGCCGCCCACCGCCTCGGCTACCGCGGGCTGCGCGCCGCGGGCGACATGTCCTGGGCCCTGCGGCCGGGCCTCGACCGGGACCGGCTCGTCGGCCACGAGGCCGCCATGACCCAGGTCCTGGCGGTCCTCGGGCTCACCGCCGTCTGCGAGTACGACCAGCGGCGCTTCCACACCTCGCTGCTGGCGCGGGTGCGCGCCGCGCATCCGGTGTGGCTGCGGGCGCCGTCCGGCGCCCTCCATGTCGAGCGGCACGGCGGCACGCTCGTCCTCAGCGGCGACGCCGACCTCGCCACGCGCACCGACTTCGAGGTCGGCCTGCGCCATGCCTTCGGCTCACCGGCCGGCCCGCCGCACGTCGTCGACCTGACCGGGCTCGGCTTCATCGACGCCCACTGCGCCGCCGTCCTCATCCGCCACGCGGCGTCCCTCGGCCCCGCCGGTCGCGTCACCGTCCGCTGCCCGCGGCTGCACGCCCGGACGCTGCGCCTGTGCGGCGCGGCCGAGGTCCCCCGACTCGTCCTCGACGAGACGGCCTGAGGTCAGACCTGCTGGGCCGCCCAGAACTCGTCCCAGGAGATCTTGCCGTCGCCGTTGGTGTCGACCCTGCTGATCACGGACTGGGCCACCGTCTCGGTCACGTTGAAGTCACCCAGCTGAGCCATCACGCTCTTGTACTCGCTGGCCGTGATGAGACCGTCCCCGTCGATGTCGTACCGCGTGAACGCTCGCTTGCACGCCTCGATGTCGGCCATCGTGACCACCCCTCCATGTATGTGTCGGTCCGTCGGGCCACACCCTAGCCGTCCTGGGACCCTGCCCGGCCAGGGGTGCTTCCGGTCCCCCGGGTGCATGCGCCGGTGCGTCCGACGTGAGAGGTGTGCCCGCGCCGGGTCGGTCCCGGTCCGAGACACGAAAGCGGCTGCCGAGAGGCGGAAGCCGCGCGCAGCACCTTCCACCGGCACGCCGCGGTCGGGGCAGCACATCGCGCGGCCCTGACCGCGGCGCGGGAGGAGGCCGGCGACCTCGCGGCCTTCCTCCGGGCGGTGGCGCGCGGAATCGGCGACGAGGTCCGCGGCCCGGGCTTCCGCGCCCGCCCCTTCATCACATGGCCGCCGAGTACCCGGACCGGGAGAGCGCGATCCGTCAGGCGGGGCACACGCGTTCGGCCGGCGTGAGGGTGGTCCTGCGCGACGGCGCGACGGTCGCCTCTGGCCGGGGCCGCGCCCCGGTCAGCGGGCGGTGGCCGCCCGCTCGACGAGGCGCGTCACGGCGCCCGCGTCGGTCAGCGGGACGGCGTGCGGGGCGTTGACCTCGACGGTGTGGGCGTGTGCGCGCGAGGCCATGAACCGCTCGGCGGCCGGCGGGATGGCGTGGTCCGCCGTGGCGACGAGGTACCAGGACGGGATGGTCTTCCAGGCCGGGGTGCCCGAGGACTCGCCGAAGGCCTGCGCGGCGATCGGGCGCTGGCTGACCGCGAGTTGCGCGGCGGCGGCGCGGTTGAGCCGGTTGCTGAGGAAGACGTCGCGGTACTTGTCGGGCTTGATGTAGAGGTCGACACCGGTGCCGCCGTCGGGCTGGGTGAACGGGACGGCGTTGAGCGCGGTGGGCACCGGCGCGGTGGGGTCGTCACTGAGGTGGCTGCCGGGGAACCGGGCGCTGATGGACCCGAGGCTCTCGCCCTTGTCGGGCGCGAAGGCGGCGATGTAGACGAGCGCCTTGACGTCGGGGTTGCCGGTGGCGGCGTTGGTGATGACGCTGCCGCCGTAGGAGTGGCCGACCAGGACGACGGGGCCGTGGATCGTCTTGAGGTAGTCCTTCAGGTAGGCCGAGTCACTTGCCAGGCCCCGCAGCGGGTTGGCGGGGGCGGCGACCGGATAGCCGTCGGCCTGGAGGCGCTTGATCACGCCGCTCCAGCCGGCCGAGTCGGCCCAGGCACCGTGGACCAGCACGACGGTCGGCTTGGCGGCGGCGGGCCCGGCGGTGCCGTGCCGCTCACCGGGCGCGGCCGTGGCGGTCGCTGCCAGGCCGGCGGCGAGGGCGAGGCCCGCCGCTCCGACGACGGCGAGGCGGACGCGGCGGTTGTGGGTACGACGGTGCTGGAACACCTGGTGCCTCCTGGCGGGTTGGCGGGACCGGCACGGGACGGTGGTGCGCCCCGCACTGCTAGATAGAACGTTCTATCTAGTCTCACGCTAGCCCGCCCCCCGGGCCGACGGCAACGAGATCCACCACTCAAATCGAACACACGGTCGCCGGAGACTCCGCGCACGCGGGAATTCCCGCCGGAATTTCCCCGCGGAAACACGAACCCGTGATTCCCCAGGAAATCCGGCGGTCACGCGAATAGCCAGCAGTGGTGAGGTTGCGGGGTCGGAGTTATCCTGGTAGCCAACAAACACCAAATCCTCGAACGGCAAATCTGTGAACGAATTCACTTCATTGCTGCTCGCAACCGTTCGCAATGCCGTGAAGACATTCGAAGCGGTGGCTGCGACGGTGTACTTGGTCGAAGCAAGCGGAAGCCACTTGCGAGCCTCGATGATAGGGGGGCGCCAGCCGGCGGTGTTCGCCATTCCGGAACTTATTCCGGTCGACTCGCCCTACATATCGGCACGCGCGTTCCGCACACAATCGACGGCTTTGACGGAGGGCGAGGACCCCGCCGACATCTTCCAGCAGTACCGGCACATCAGCATGTTCCCCTACACCGCGGCCGCCGCCCCGCTGATTTCCCGAGGCCGTTCGCTGGGAACCGTCACGATACTTCGCGACCCGATTCCGGACAAAGAAGAAGAAGCCGGCGTAGTGAGCCGGCTCGAGGAGGTAGCAACGCGGCTCGCCAACGAGCTGTCGCAATTCTCGGAGTCCGAGATGTGCGTCGGGCCGACCCCCGTGATCGTCCCCGTGAGCGATTCGGCGGGACCCTGCGATCCCACGCCGTCGCGCTGGGGAATCCCCGAGGTCGCCGCCTCCGTGGGGATGACGTGCATGTACCAGCTCCGGCGCCTCTCCAGCGAACTGAATTCCGCCACGGGAATGAAGGACGTCATCGCGGCCGCACACCGGCGGATTTCCGTGCCCTTCGGCTGCCGTGCCGTGATCCTGTCCAGATTCGTCGAGGGGCGGACCTGGGTGGTCGGCCACAACGGCGCCTCGCGCGACATGGTGAGGATGTTCCACGGTGCGAGCATCCAGTCACGCGGCCCCCTGGCGGAGGCGATGAGCGGAAGGCCGCTCTTCCTCGAGAACGGGACCACCTTCTACGCATTCCCGCCCGACCCCGCCCTGCCTTCCGGGGAGGCCGAGGTCTACCTCCCCCTTCTCGGCAGCAACGGGATCGCGGGCGTCTGCCACCTCGGTTTCCCCGACGAAAGGCGGTTCGCGCCCGAGGAGAAATCCCTGCTCATCATGATGGCCAACCTGCTGGGCTCGACACTGGAACGCCTCCAGCTCACCGAGGGGAAACTCGAACTCGCCTCCAGCGTGCAGAGAAAAATGCTTCCGCGGTCACTTCCCGATGTCGCCGGAATGGTCAGCGCCGCCCGCTACGTTCCGGCTTCCTCCTCGTCGGAGGTGGGCGGGGACTGGTACGACGTGATCGCCGCCTCGAACGGGCGGGTCGTGCTCGCCATCGGCGACGTCGAGGGTCACGGCATCGACAGCGCGGCCGTCATGGGACAGGTACGGAGCGCGGTCTCCGCCTTCGCCTCCGAGGGGCACGGCCCCTCGGCGATCATCGAGCGGACGAGCAAACTGTTCCTGACCTTCGGCTCCGACCTGCTGGCCACCTGCTGCATCGTGTGCGTCGACGTCGCGAACGGCGTCCTGGAGGTGGCGTCCGCCGGCCATCTGGCGCCCCTGGTCCGGGACAAGGACGGAAGCATCGGCAAGCTGGACACCCCACCGGGGATACCCCTGGGCGTCCCCTGCCCGCAGTCGCCGCCGAAATCCTATGAATTCCCGTTGTCCCCCGGCAGCATGCTCCTCCTGTACTCGGACGGTCTGATCCAGAACCGGCAGTGCGACACCGAGGAGTTCGCGCTCCGCCTGTTCGCGGAATGCGCCGCGGACGGGCAGGACAACGTGGAGGACGTGGCGGACCGGCTGATCTCCGGAGTCCCCGACCCCGCCCAGCGGTACGACGACGCCGCCCTGCTGCTGGTCAAGGCCGACACGGCGGCGGATCGCACCACGTTCGAGATGGCCCGCCTGGAGATCCAGCCCCGCGACCTGCGGACCGTCTCCACGGCCCGCAAGTTCGCCCGGAACAGCCTGCGCACCTGGCAACTGAACGAGATCTCCGACGACTTGGAGATCACCGTGTCCGAGATCGTCACCAATGCGCTGATCCACGCGGGCAGCGACGTGGACATGCGCCTCTACCGATACCCCGACCGCGTACGGCTCGAAGTCCGGGACTCGGACTCCGCGCCGCCCATTCCCTCCTCGTTCTCCATGTCCGAAGAGGGCAGGTCGAAGGCGGAGAACGGGCGCGGCATGGTCATCGTCGAGAACATCTCGGGCTCCTGGGGCAGCTCCCCCAACGGACGCGGGAAAACCGTGTGGATCGAGTTCCTCACCCCGCCGCCGGAACCGGCGGGGTGACCACGGACCGGCTCAACGCACCTGCTGCCGTGCCCGGTTCGCGCGGCGGTCCTCACCTGTGGCGGATGCGTCCCCCGAGGGCCGGGGATCGCGACCGGCACCGCGCCCAGGAACGCGCACACGACCAGACTCGGCGGATGCTCCATCACCCGGCCCACCAGCCACCACCCCGCCGTTGCGACAGCCCATGCCACGGTCCAGCGGATCGGACCCGGCGTCCCTGCCCACGTGTCACGCACCAGCAGTTCGCAGACGCGGCAAGCGGCAACCGGGGCCGGGAAGCTGCGGCTTCCCTCAGTGCACCGCGGCCGGTGCGGTGGTCGCCGATCCGTTGGTCCAGCCGTAGCGGTGGGCGGTCACCGTCACGGTGATCTTCCGGCCCCTGTCGGCCTTCACCAGCACCAGGACGTAGCCGGACGCGGTGGCGCCGGTGATGGCCTTGCCGTCGCGTCTCCAGGAGTAGGAGTACGAGGTGGCCTCCGGCGACCATGTCCCGTGTCCGGCCGTCAGGCGGTGGCCCACCCCGGGGGTACCGCTGAGGGAGGGCGCCTTGACGGCCTTCGGGGACGGGCCGGCACCGACCGGGACGGCCGGTGACGTGGAGCCCACCGAACCCGCGCCGTTGCCGACCACGACCCTGCACGAGATCGTGTGCGTGTAGTCGTCCGGGGTGAGCGTGCGGGCCGTGCCGGTGGCGCCCGGGACGGTCCTGCCGTCCCGCAGCCATGACCACACGCCGGTCGCGTGATAGCCGGACCAGGCCGCGGAGCACGTCACCTCGGAACCCGTGCGGACGGTCCCGGTCACCGTGGCCTTCTTGGTGATGCTCGGCGCGACCAGCAGGTCCCGGACGGGCGCGCCTCTCACGCCCGGCGTCGCGGTCTGCTGCGGAGCAGAACGCGCCGGCGAACGATATCCAGTGGGGCTCGGCACTTGCTGTGCCAACGGTCTGGAAATGACCAAATCCTCGTCAGCCGCCCACGCACCTCGCTACCAGTCCCGGACCGAGTCCACACCGGAGTTGAGGCTGTCGCGGGCGTCCGCCAGGACGAGGCCGTGAAGTGCCTCGGCCTCGGTCACGATGCGGTCGAGGGCGTCGAAGAGCTCATCGCGCTCGACGGTCTCAATGAACTCCGATCGGAGGTCGAGCTCGTTGAACGCCTCACCGTAGGCACGCCCGATCTCTTCCATGCGTGCCGCATGGGCGTCCGCCGCTTCGTCGGCGAACACGTCGAGGATCGCCTTCCGCGTCGTCCTGTACTGGGTGACGGCCCTCTTGTAGGTGGAGGCGCTGATCTGTTCGCGGCCGTCCCAGTCACGCAAGGGATTGCTGCGATTCTCCTCGGCCCATTCGGGCTCGCGGGGCCGGAGAATCGACACGTAGGTGCCTGCCGGGATCTCGGGCTGCCAAGTGCTGCCCATGGCCGAGGCGTAGGCGGCGGGGACGCTGTAGAGGTCCAGCGCCTCCAGCTCGGGAACGCACTGCGGTCGAAGGCCGTCCTCTCCCGTCATCCCGAACAGGTCGACAACGTAAATGCGCCGGAGACCGCGCAGCCGGTTCAGCTCGCCCGCGCCGGAGAGCACCCCCAGGCGTCCATGCAGCCGCAGCCATGCCACCTCGGGGAAGCGCTGGACGAGCCGACCGCAGTCGAGGGAGTCGATGTCCCTGATCGTCAGCTGTGTGACCTCGGGTCTTGGAGCAGTCGACCGGCTGAGGAATTCATTGACCGTGTCTCCGGTGTACTCCGCCTGCCAGGCGACGAGCGGGTCTTCGCCGACACCGTTGTCCCACCGCCGCTGCCGGGCGAGCTGGTCCCCCAGGTGCCATCCGGACGTGTAGCAGTTCGCGGGCCCGTCGTGGAGCAGGGGAAGCGCTCCGACGACCCTGTGGCTCCGGGGCAGAACCCATTCCTGGTTGCAAAAGGACAGGCTTCCGTTCCACGCGTGGTGGGTGAGCCTGAGCGGGGCGACGTCGCCCAGGTCGGCCAGGGACGACGGTTCGGGACCGGACCAGTCCAGCTCGAGCACGGCAGCCGTCTGCGCATCGGCATCGAGCCGGACGATCTGCGCGACCGTCCACTCACCCAGGTCCTGCGAATGAGCGGCGACCACATCACCGACGGCGAGCGGCCTCGGCGGCACGGCGTGCTTCCGAATCGACATGATCCGATCGTAGTAGTGGCCTGTCGCGCTCCATCTGCCGCTGTCGCCGGTTCTGGCGTGTCCTGCGTGACCGGTGGCGATGAAGTCCGTGACGGAGCGGCTGAGGAGGTCCAGGAAGGTCGCCGGATCCTGGGCGGCCGGCAGGAAGTCGACGTCCCGGCTCGCGCCTTGCGACGTGTGAACCGTTCCGCGCCGGTCCATGGCGAACAGCGAGCCGCAGCCGTCGCTGGCGAACACGACAACGCGCCGACCGGCCACCGCGGTTCTCCCGGGAAGAAACCGGCAACTGTACGCCCCAACGCCAGAGGCCCCCGGATCATCTCCGGGGGCCTCTGAGCTGCTGTGCACTCGGCAGGATTCGAACCTGCAACCTTCTGATCCGTAGTCAGATGCTCTATCCGTTGAGCTACGAGTGCTTGTGCTTCCCGACGTTTTCTTGCCGGTCGGCGTTGCGGGAACAACATTACATGACCTGCGCCGTGAGGTGAAATCCATTAGCCGCACCCGGCGTGAGCTGCGGAAACGCCCCAGCGGAGGGTCAGGAAGGGGCCCGGGAACGGCAGAAGCCCCGGCCGAGTGGCCGGGGCTTCCGGGGAGCGGAGGCGGAGGGATTTGAACCCTCGATGGACGGTAAAGCCCAAACCGCATTAGCAGTGCGGCGCCATAGACCGGACTAGGCGACGCCTCCAGGTGTCCCCGCGCGAGCGGGTGCACGCAGATGATGACACAGCCCACTGGGCTGGGACCAATCGCTGACCAGATTACTAGGCCGCCCATGGGCAGGGCAAAGGCGTTGCGGCGGGCGTGGCCGCGGCGCGCCCACGATCGGGTGGGTTGCCGGGCCGCGGCGGGGGCGGGGCGGTAGGGACGAGGCATGCGAATGGCTCGGATGTCCCTGACCGCCGTGCTCGCGCTCGGCCTGTCGCTGACCGCGGCCGTACCGGCCGTCGCCTGCCCGCCGGACCGGTCGGGGGACCGGCTGACGGTGATCGTGGACGACGGGAACGGCGGCCTGTCCTCGTACGACCTGCGCTGCGGCCCGGGCGGCGGCTCGGGGACGCACCCCGACGCGCGGGGGGCCTGCACGCGGCTGCGGCGGCTGGGCGGCCCGGTGGGGCCGGCCCCGGAGGGCACGCTCTGCACGATGATCTACAGCGGCCCGCAGCGGGCGCGGGTGCGCGGCACCTGGGACGGCCGCCCGGTGGACGACCGCTACGACCGCACGAACGGCTGCGAGGCCGACCGCTGGCGGCGGATGGCCCCGGTGCTCCCGGCGACGCCCGGCGCGTCCTCGGGCGGCGGCACAGCACCGTCACCGAACCACCACGTCGCGGCGGGCGGGCGTGACGGAGACCACATCGAAGCCGGGCAACGGTGAACCATACCCGTACGTACGGGACATGGGCATCCGGAGCCTCCCGTCCAACGGCTGCCCGTACACTCGCTCTAGTGACATGCCTCCCGGTCGGCGGCAAGATGGGCCGTCACCGGTAGAAGCCCCTCAGTGGGTGGTGGCGCGGCGGCAAATGCGGTTTCCAGGAGGGACGCGTCTCGTGAGCAGCAGGCCATCCCGAGGCGCTGCTCGCCTCGCGGCAATACTCGACGCGCTCCCGGACGCGTTGCTGCTGGTCAATGCCAACGGCACCGTCGTCAACGCGAATTCCATCGCCCTGGAGACCTTCGAGTCCCCCGGGACGGCGCTGGTGGGCCGCGGCCTGCTGGATCTGCTGCCGACCTTCGACGCGCGCCGTATCCCCGGCTCCATGCGCCGCCCCGACGACGACGCGGGCCGTACGAAACCCACCCGGATGATCGCCCGCCGGACCGACGGCAGTGAAATTCCGGTGGAGGTCACGAGCGCCAACCTCGACGACGCGCGCACACCCTTCGCCGAGACCTACAGCTACACCGGCGACGAGCTGCTGATGCTGGTCGTCCGCGACCTGACCGGCACCCTGGACACCGAGGCCGAACTCGCCCGCCAGCAGCGCCAGACCGAGATGATCCTCCGCGCGGCGAGCGAGGGCGTGATCGGCGTCGACACCGACGGCAAGATCGTCCTGGTGAATCCCTCGGCCGCGCAGATCCTGGGCTTCCGCGCCACCGACCTCGGCGGCCAGGAGATGCACCCGCTGGTCCACCACTCCCGCCCGGACGGCACGCCGCTGCCGTACGAGGAGACCCCGCTCGCCGGCACCCTGCGCTCGGGGCTGAAGCACCGCGCCCGAGGCCAGGTGCTGTGGCGCAAGGACGGGCGCTCGGTGCCGGTGGACCTGATCACGGCGCCGGTGCGGGAGGGCGACCAGCTCGTCGGCGCGGTGATGACGTTCACCGACCGCTCGCGCTTCGACGCCGTCGCGGCCCGCAACGAGCAGTTGCGGTCGCTGCTCGCCGACACGCTGCGCGGCCCGCTGGACGAGCTGCGCGGCGAGCTCGCCGGGCTGGCCAACGACCCCGCCGGGCAGCTGTGGCCGGAGGCCAACCAGATCCTGCACCACCTGACGGCGGGCTACGCGCGGATCACCACGCTGATCGACAGCGTGCTCACCTTCCAGCGGCTGGACCGCGGCGAGGACAAGCTCCAGCGTGAGACCACGTCCATGGACAAGGTCGTCGGCTCCGGCGTCGAGGCGGCCATCGAGTTGATCGGGCCCGGCCGGGCCCAGTACGCGGTGCACGCCCCGCCGATCGAGGCGACGGTGGACCCCGAGCGCATGTCGCAGGCGCTGTCGCACCTGATCGCGGACGTGGCGGGGGTGGACGCGGCCGGCAACGTGCCGGTCGTGGCGAACAGCGGTGACTCGACGATCGTGGTCGCGGCGGCGCAGCGCGGCGACTCCGTGCGCATCGAGGTGCGCGGGCCGCACGCCGGCGCCAACCCGGTGCACCTGCCGATCGCGCGCGGCATCGTCGAGCGCCACGGCGGGGTGCTGCAGACGCACGACGTGCCCGGGCAGGGCAGTGCGTACGTGGTCGAGGTGCCGGTGGGCACGGCCCGCGGCAGGACGGCGGCGAACGAGCCCAAGCGGGAGTCCGAGACGACCGTCATGCCGGTGCCGACGGAGCCGGCGCGCGGGACCGCGCAGGCGGCCCCCGCCCTCCCGGCGGTGGCCCCCCCGGCCCTGGCACCGCCGCGGCCGGCCGGTGCCACCGCGCTGCCCGCGCTGCCGCCCGCGGGTGGTTCCGCTCCGGCGCTGCCCGCGGCGCCCAGCACGGACTCCCCGACGCCCACCGGCCGCCGCCGGGCGCTGCGGCGTCCCGAGGCGGAGCCGGTGCAGGAGGCCCGTCCCGTCGCGATTCCCGTCCCGGCCCCGGC
Source organism: Streptomyces sp. NPDC088732 (assembly GCF_044751205.1). NCBI lineage: Bacteria > Bacillati > Actinomycetota > Actinomycetes > Kitasatosporales > Streptomycetaceae > Streptomyces > Streptomyces sp. NPDC088732. The sequence goes on along the minus strand of NZ_JBIVLI010000009.1, from coordinate 134,892 downwards.
GCCGCAGATCCCGGTCCCGCAGGTCCCGGCTCCGCAGATCCCCGCGCCGCAGATCCCCGCCGCCGCGCCGGTCCCGCAGATCCCCGTCCCGGCGCCCGCGCCCCTGGCCCCCGCGCCGGTGCCGGTGCCGGTGCCGCAGCAGATCCCGCAGCAGGTCGCGGAGCAGCCCACGGGCCGCCGGGCGCGGCGCGCCGCGGCCCCCGCCCCGCAGGAGCCGCAGCCCGATCTGCTGCCCGCCCTTCCGCCCGCGCCGTCCCCGGCACCGAGCGCGAACGGCAACGGCAACCCAGCACCCGAGTGGCCGGAGGCCGTCGGCTCGGCGCCCCGGTCGCGCGGGATCATCGAGAGCACCCCGCGGCCGTCCGCCATCGTCGACCCGCGCCGGCTGCCCGCCCCCACCCCGGCGCCCGCCCCGGTCCTGCTGCCGGCGCCCGAGCCGGCGCCTGCGCCCGAACCCCCCGCGCCGGTGATCCCGGAGCAGGCGCAGCGCAGCCCCGAGCCGCCCGCCCCTCAGCCGGAACCTATGGCCCCCGCCCCCGCCCCCGCCCCGGTCCAGCCGATGGTGCAACCCCAGTCGTCGACGACCCAGGGCCGCGCCATCAGCGTGCGGACCCTCGGCCAGGGCGTGCCCTTCGCCCAGCAGATCAGCGAGCAGACCGCGCAGCCGGTGACACCGACCGGCCGCCGGCGCAAGCTGGCCAACCCCGGTGACACCGACGCCCGCGGCGCGACGCCCGCGGCGCCGGCGGCGACTCCGGCGCCCGCGCCGTCCCCGAACGGCCAGAGCGCCCCGAAGGGCGCGGACACCCCTGGCCGCGCGTACGCCATAGGCGCCCCGACGGAGGACACCGAGGGCCCCGAACCGCTCGACGGCCCGAACGGCGCGGTCGACGTCACCGACGAGGGGCCCCACGAGCCGGAGGCCGGGTTCGACGAACCGCGCCGTCTCCTGGTGTGGCCGGAGCCCGATGTCTCGACCCACCAGGCGCTGACCGACCGCGGCTACCGCCCGGTCGTCGTGCGCTCCCGCGAGGAGGTCGACGCGCAGGTCGCCGAGCCGCCCGCCGCGCTCTTCGTGGACCCGCTCACCGGGCCCATCACCCGTACCGCGCTCCAGTCGCTGCGCCAGGCCGCCGCCCAGGCGGAGGTGCCGGTGCTGGTCACCGCGGGCCTGGGCCAGGCGACCCGGGAGGCCGCGTACGGCGCGGACCCGGCGGTGCTGCTGAAGGCGCTCGCGCCGCGCGACAGCGACCAGCACCCGCCGCGCGTCCTGCTGATCGAGGAGCACCTGCCGATCGCCCAGGCCTTCGCCGGCACGCTGGAGCGGCGCGGCATGCAGGTGGCGCACGCCTCCTCGGAGGCCGACGCGATGAACCTGGCGGGGCAGTTCCACCCGAACCTGGTGGTCATGGACCTCATGCTGGTGCGCCGGCGGCGGCAGGGCATCGTCGACTGGCTGCACGCCAACGGGCGCATGGAGCGCACTCCGCTGGTCGTCTACACCGCCGTGGACATCGACCCGGCGGAGCTGCCGCGCCTGGCCTCCGGCGAGACGGTGCTCTTCCTCGCGGAGCGCTCCACGACCACGGACGTGCAGTCCCGCATCGTCGACCTGCTCGGCAAGATCGGTTCCTGACGGCCCGTACGCACGAGGCGGCCCCCGGGGGATCCCCGGGGGCCGCCTCGCGTGCGGGGCCCGTCAGCCGAGCCGGGTGACGTCCAGCTCGCCGCTCGCGTACTGCCGTCGCAGCACCTTCTTGTCGAACTTTCCGACCGAGGTCTTCGGCACGGCCGAGATGACCGCCCACCGCTCCGGCAGCTGCCAGCGCGCGATGTGCTCGCCGAGGAAGGCGCGCAGTTCCTCGTAGCCGATCTGGAAGCCGTCCTTGAGCACGACGGTGGCCAGCGGGCGCTCGCCCCACCGGTCGTCGGGGACCGCGACGACGGCCGCCTCCGCGACGGCGGGGTGCGCCATGAGCGCGTTCTCCAGCTCGACGGAGGAGATCCACTCGCCGCCGGACTTGATGACGTCCTTGGCGCGGTCGGTGAGGGTCAGGTAGCCGTCGTGGGTGATCGTGCCGACGTCACCGGTGCGCAGCCAGCCGTCCTCGCTGAACTTGTCCTCGGGGCGCATCGGTTCGGCCCCGGCGCCGCCGTAGTACGCCGCGGCGACCCACGGCCCGCGCACCTCCAGCTCGCCGGCGGACTCCCCGTCCCAGGCCAGGACCTCCCCGGAGGGGCCGACCAGGCGCGCCTCGACGGAGGCGGGGAAGCGGCCCTGGGTGATGCGGTACGGCCACTCCTCCTCCTCGGTGAGGCCGGCCGGCGGGTGGGCCATGGTGCCCAGCGGGGAGGTCTCGGTCATGCCCCAGGCGTGGCGGAGCCGCACGCCCAGCTTGTCGTACGCCTCCATGAGGGAGGGCGGGCAGGCGGAGCCGCCGATGGTGACCTGCCGCAGGCAGCTGATGTCGCGCGGGTTGGCGGCGAGTTCGGCCAGCAGGCCCTGCCAGATGGTGGGTACGGCGGCCGCGTGGGTGGGGCGCTCGGCGGCGATCATCTCGGCGAGCGGGCCGGGCTGCAGGAAGCGGTCGGGCATCAGCATGTTGATGCCGGTCATGAAGGTGGCGTGCGGCAGGCCCCAGGCGTTGACGTGGAACTGCGGCACGACGACCAGGGTGGTGTCGCGGTCGGTCAGGCCCATCGACTCGGTCATGTTGACCTGCATGGAGTGCAGGTAGATCGAGCGGTGCGAGAAGAGGACGCCCTTGGGGTCGCCGGTGGTGCCGGAGGTGTAGCACATGGCCGCGGCCGAACGCTCGTCCAGCTCGGGCCAGTCGTAGGTGTCGGGGCGGCCCTCGATCAGGGACTCGTACGCGTGCAGGGCGGGGCGGCAGCCCTCCAGGGGCGTGGTGTCGCCGGGGCCGACCACCACGACGTGCTCGACCGACTCCATCGCCGGGAGCAGCGGGGCCAGCAGCGGGATCAGGGTGCCGTTGACGAGGACGACGCGGTCCGCGGCGTGGTTGGCGATGAAGACCAACTGGTCCGCGGGCAGACGCAGGTTGAGCGTGTGCAGGATCGCGCCCATGGAGGGGATGGCGAGGTAGGCCTCGACATGCTCCGCGTTGTTCCACATCAAGGTGGCGACCCGGTCGTCGCGCTCGACCCCGAGCTCGTCGCGCAGGGCCCGGGCCAGGCGGGCGGCGCGTGCTCCTATCTCGGCGAACGAGCGGCGGTGCGGCTCGCCCTCGCCGGTCCAGGTGGTGACCTGCGACCTGCCGTGCACGGCCGTGCCGTGGGTCAGGATCCGTGAGACCAGCAAGGGCACGTCCTGCATTGTGCTCAGCACCGGGCGCCTCCTCGTCGAAGCGGCTACGCAAAGGTAGGTGGGTGCTGTGATTCTGGTGTCATACCGAGCGGTATGTCACTACCCCGGAAACAATTCGGGGTCCTCGCGCAACTTGCCCAGCGCACGGGAGACGGCGCTCTTGACGGTGCCGACCGAGACGCCCAGCGCCTCGGCGGTCTGGGCCTCGCTCATGTCCTCGTAGTACCGCAGCACGACCATGGCCCGCTGGCGGGCCGGGAGACGGGATATCGCGCGCAGCACGGAGTCGCGCTGGGCCTGCCGCTCGGCCTCGTCGGGGCCGGTCAGGGCCGCCGGGCCGTACGGCTCGGGCAGTTCGTCGGTGGCGTACTCCTCGACGCGGCGCTTGCGCCACTGGGAGGTGCGGGTGTTGACCAGGGTGCGGCGGACGTAGCCGTCGACCGCCCGGTGGTCGTCGATCCGGTCCCACGCCAGGTAGGTCTTGACCAGGGCGGTCTGCAGCAGGTCCTCGGCGTCGCTCGGGTTGGCGGTGAGCGAGCGCGCGGTCCGCAGCAGCGCCGGGCCCTTGGCCCGCACGTAGCTGGTGAACTGTGCCTGCGAGGCGCTGGTGCACACGGGCGTGGTCATGGCTCCACGCTAGGAGCGCGGGCCCGGCCCGGGGATCCGCCGCAGGTGCCGAAGCGGGGTCACCCTGAAGTCGTACGAGGGGGGTGTGCCCCACCTCCGCAGGGCGGAGAACGGCCCGGCCGCCCCTACGGGGTCACCCCGCAGGGGCGGCCGGGCGCGTCGTGCGCGGCCGTTCAGTTGACGACGGCCACGGGACCGTCCAGGCGGTTGCGGTCGATCGACAGCCGCTTGCCGCCGTGCTTCTCGCGGACGGCGCCCGAGTACTGGTGGATCCGGCCGCCGTTCCAGGCGTCGTCGCTGAGCACCGGTTCGCTGCGCACCGCCGGCCTGCCCTTCCAGCGGGCGAACCACACGGCCTCGGGCAGGTCGTCGACGCCCTGCTGGCGGGCCCGCTCGATGTGCCGGATGCCGGACTCGGAGCTGCTGTACAGGCCGGGCAGGTAGCCGTTGTCGCTCACCTGGCGGTCCCAGGCCCGGATGAAGTCCAGGGTCTGGTCGGCGCAGCGGGCCTTGCCGGCGTGGTACGCCTCCATGTCGAGGTAGAGCGCGCTGCCGGGTTCGAAGCCGAGGTCGGCCGCGCTCTGGACCGCGTCATAGCCCTCGCTCTCGCCCTGGCCCCAGGCGTTGTCCGGGTCGATGCGGTAGTTGCGCAGGTGCTTGCCGCGCACACAGGGCGACTGCGAGCCGACGTAGATCGGCATGATGCGCCAGCCCATCCTGTGCACGGACTGGACCCAGTCGCGATTGAGGTTGCGCTGGCTGCAGGCGCGGGCGCGGCCGCCGAAGTACACGCCGATGGCGCGGTACTTGGACTTCAGCCAGGCGCGCATGGTGGCCAGGGACGGGGCGCGGCAGGTGTCGAAGCCGTAGCCCTTGAAGTTGCGCCGCTCGGGCGTGGCGCCGTCCTCGGTCTCCTCGCCGCCGTAGGCGTCGTACGGCATGAGCAGTCCGGACAGGTCCGGGCCGAGGTCGTACCCGCTCAGTGGGTCGCCGGGATCCGTGTCGCCGCGCGGCGCCATGGCCGACGCCGGAACGGGCGCGAGCACGGCGGGGCGGGCAGCGGCGAGCCGGGGGACGGCGCCTGCCGCGGAGACCGGTCCGGTCACCAGACAGGCGAGCGCCAGCCCGACGATCGCCGCAAATCGGATGATCGGCTTGTGTTCGTGCATGCGTCGAGTGAAAGGGCGCGAGGGCCCGCCGGAGGGTTCGCCACGCCCGGGAGTCAGCCGGACGCAGCAACGCGGACGTCGTGATCTTCGAGGGTCCCGCGGTGCCGCCCGGCCGGTCCGCGGCACCGCGCGCCGGCCCGGTGACGGGACGCCCCGCACCTGCCCTGACCTGCGCGTTCCGTAGGCCGGGCCGCTGATCGGCGCGACTGCCCCGGTCTCCGCGCAGTCCGTTCGCGCCGCCGTGCACCACGTGCGGTCCGGCCGCCCGGGCTGGCCGCCGCGGGCGTTCACCGGTAGATGCCGACCCGGCTCCTCACCCCCGCTCCGGCCGGTACGGTGTCGAGGAGGGGCGCGCCGGGGGCAAGGCGCCGCCGCACTGTCCACAGCCTGTGGACACACAAACGCGACTGCGCGACGGCAGTGAGGTTGCCGTCGCGCAGTCGCCCCTTGTCAGCGAGCCCCAGGGGCCCCGGTCACCACAGCGGACCGAAGTGGATGTTCACGTTCGACTGGTGGATCTCGGTGAACGCCGAGCCGACCACGCTGGCGTTGTTGTTCTGGTTGGACGCGCCCGCCCCGGTGGCGGCCTGCTGCGTCGTGGTCACGCTCCCGAAGTTGTCACGCCCCACGCTGCCACCGCTGTTGCTCACCACGGTCGCGTTGGAACCGCCGCCCGACAGGGCGCCGTTGTCGGCCACTGCCGTCCCGGCGAACAGTGCCGCGGCCAGCGGCAGCGAGGCCATTGCGGCCAGGACTCGGGCGGTACGGGTGCTTGCCATGTCTTTCCCTCCAGAGGACTGGATACGGGGGTGTGCGGGGCGGTTGGCCGACCGCTCCGCCGACTGTGCGACGTCGCCGCAACCAGAGTTGCCCAGCACCCGGGCCGCCAACCAGGCCCTCCGGCCCATTTCGCTCGCAAGCGTGACGATCTGTCGACAAACCTCCATGGTCGTCGCAATTCACCGGATCGGCCGTACGACGGGGCACACCGCTCAGGTGCGGCAAGCGACAAAACGTTCAGGCACGGCTTTCGGCCAACCTGCGGCCGGCCCGGGTCCGCGGGTTCCGCGGGTGCTGCCGTTGGGGCGGATAGCGCGCCGGGGGGCGTGGCGCGCCGGGGAGCCGGCCGCCGGTCTCCATAGGCTCGTCCGGCGATCGTGGATCGACCCGCTCCGCCGCACGGCTTCCCGTAGGGAGAGATGTGTGACTCGGCCCCGTTCCGCCGCGGCCCGGCTCGCCACCGGCCTGGCGCTCCTCCTCGCCTGGGTCGCCGGATGCGGCCACGGCCTCCCCGCTCCCGGCCCGCAGGACGGCCCCGCCTCACCGGCCGCCACGGGGCCGCGCCTCCAGGATCCGCCCGAACTGGTGAGCCGCGACGGGCTCCTGCGGGCCACCGTCGTCGTGGAGCGGCGCAAGGTCCGGGTCGGGGACCGCCGGCTGTGGGCGACCACCTACAACGGCATGTACATGCCTCCGACGCTGCGGGTGCGGCCCGGCGACACCATCGACCTGACCCTGACCAACAAGGTCGACGAGGCCACCAACCTGCACGTCCACGGGCTGCACGTCTCGCCGCGCAGCCCGTCGGACGACATCTTCGTCGCCATCAAGTACGGGGCCTCGTACCACTACACCTACCGGCTGCCGCGCGGCATCACCCCCGGCACCTACTGGTACCACTCCCACGCCGACATGATGTCCGCCGCCCAGGTCGCCGGAGGCGAGTCCGGCGTCATCGTCGTCGACGGCCTGCGGCAGTACCTGCCCGCGTCCCTGCGCGGCATCACCGAGCACGTCGTCGCGCTCAAGGACTTCCAGGTCGAGGGCGACGCCATCAGGACCCACCCGCTGAGCATCGGTGCCGCGACCAACCGCACCGTGAACGGCCAGGCGAACCCCGTCATCGGCATCCGGCCCGGCGAGACCCAGCTGTGGCGGCTGGCCAACATCGGCGCCAACATCTACTACAAGCTGCACCTGCCCGGGCACCGCTTCCACGTGATCGCCCAGGACGGCTACCCCGTCCGGCGCGTGTGGTCGGCGGACTCCCTCGTCGTCGCCGCCGGGGCCCGCTACGACGTCCTGGTCCAGGGCGGCTCCCCCGGCACCACGCGCCTGGAGACCCTGCCGTACGACACCGGCAAGGCCGGGAACCAGTTCCCCCGCGCCGACCTCGCCACCCTCGTCACCGGCGGCGCCCCCGTCCGGCCGGCCGCGATCCCGGGCGCCTTCGCCCCGAACGAGGACCTGTCGAAGGCCAGGATCGCCGACCGCAAGACCGTGGTCTTCACGGAGAACGCGGCGGGCACCGTCTTCTACGTCAACGGGCGCACCTACGACGCGAAGCGCAACGACTTCACCTCCGTGCTCGGCACCGTCGAGGAGTGGACGGTGCGCAACGACAGCGACGAGGAGCACTCGTTCCACGTCCACACCAACCAGTTCCAGCTGATGAGCACCAACGGCAGACCGCACCCGGCGTCCCGCCGCTGGTTCGACACGGTGAACGTGCCCGCCCGCGGCCAGGTCGTCCTGCGGATCCCGTTCCGGGACTTCACCGGGCGAACCGTCCTGCACTGCCACATCCTGAACCATGAGGACATGGGCATGATGGCCGTCCTCGACATCGTCCGTCCCACCGGCCGGAGCCGGGACGAGACACGGGGCAAGTAGTGCCCGCCCGCGGCTCCGGCGGGAAGGACGACCACGTGGCATCCGGCGACCCGGCCCCGCCGATGGGCGAGGCGGAGGCGGCGATGGTCGACGCCCTCTTCACCCAGTCGCCGGTGGGCCTGCACCTGCTCGACACCGATCTGCGCGTGGTGCGGGTCAACACCGCCACCAGCGCCATGCGGGGCGTGACGCCCGAGTCCCTGATCGGCCACCGCTTCGCCGACGCCTACGACATCATCGACGGCGACCAGCACGAGGCGGCGGTCCGCACGGTGCTGGAGACCGGCGTGCCGCTGCGCGAGCGCCTGGTGCGGGCGCGCCGCAAGGGCGGCACGGCCCCGCCCGGGTACTACGCCATGTCGGTGTTCCGCCTCGACAACCCCAGGGGAGAGGTGCTGGGGCTCGCCCTGTCGGTCATCGACGTCACCCCCCGGGAACGGGCGCTCGAACGGCTGCGCGTCCTGGACATGGTGCGCGAGAGGGTGGGCCGCACGATGGACTCCGTGGTGACCTGCGACGAGCTGGTCCGCACCCTGGTCCCGGGCTACGCCGAGGGGGCTGTGGTGGAACTGGTGGACGCGGTGCTCCGCGGCGACGACCCCCCGCTCTCCCCGCTCCCCCAGGGCGTGCCCCTGCTGCGGGCCGCCTCCCGCAACAGCCGCGGCCCCGACCAGCCGCAGGCGCACCCGGTGGGCGCCGTGCTCAGCCTGCCCGGGCCGACACCCTTCACGCAGGCGCTGTCCGACCTGCGGCCCCGGGTGATCGCCCTGGACGCCGAGCCGCCGTGGATGTCCACCGACCCGGTCCGGGCCGAGGCGATCCTCGCGTCCGGGGCGTGCTCGCTCCTGGTCGTCCCGCTGGCCCTGCGCGGCAGCGTCCTGGGCCTCCTCAGCCTCTACCGCGGCCGGGACCAGGAGCCGTACGACGAGGACGACATCGAACTCGCCCTCCAGCTGGCCGACCACACCGCCCTGTGCATCGACAACGGACGGCGCTTCACCCGCGAGCACACCATCGCCTCCACCGTCCAGCGCCACCTGATGCCGCACCGGCCCGCCTCGCACACCGCCCTGGAGACGGCGTACGTACCGACCGCCACGAACGGCGCCGGCTCCTGGTACGACACCATCCCGCTGTCCGGCGCGCGCACCGCCATGGTCATCGGCAACGTCGCCGGGCACGGCATCCACGCCACCGCGACCATGGGCCAACTCCGCACCGTCATCCGCTCGCTGGCCGCCTTCGAACAGCCCCCGGACGAGCTCCTCGCCCGCCTCAACGACACCGCGACGCTGCTGGCCGCCGAGCGGGCGTCCCTGCCGAGCGGCGACCCGCTGCACCGCGAGGCACTGACCGCCGCGTGCGTGTACGCCGTCTACGACCCCCTGACCCGGATGTGCACCATCGCCCGCTCCGGCCATCTCGCCCCGGTGATCGTGCGCCCGGACGGCACCGCCGAGATCCCCGACGTCCCGGCCGGGCCGCCGCTGGGCGTCACCAGCGGCGCGCCGTTCACCACCAGCGACATCGGGCTGGAGGAGGGCAGCATCCTCGCCCTGTCCAGCTCACCCGTCGTCGCCGCCCATCTCGCCGGCCACCCCGGGCTGCTCGGCCGCCGGCCGGAGACGGAAAGCCCGGACGCGGGCAGGCACACCGGCCGGCCCCTCGCGGACCTCTGCGACGACATCCTCTACTCCCTCCCCGAGGGCCTGTCCGGCCGGGCTGGCGCGCTGCTGCTCACCCGCACCCGGCCCTTCCCCGCCGACCGGGTCGCCTCCTGGCACCTCGAAGCCGACCCCGCCGCCGTCTCCGCCGCGCGCCACCACGCCGGTGAGCAGCTCGCGGCCTGGGGCATCGAGGGCGACATCGTCTTCAACACCGAGCTGATCGTGAGCGAGCTCGTCACCAACGCCATCCGCCACGGCGCCGCACCGCTCGCCCTGCGCCTCATCAACGACCGCACCCTCACCTGCGAGGTCCGCGACGCCGGCCCCGCCGCCCCGCGCCTGCGCCACGCCCGCACCGTCGACGAGGGCGGCCGCGGCCTGTTCATCACCGCCCAGCTCGCGCAGGCCTGGGGCACCCGCTACGACGCGGACGGCAAGACGATCTGGACGGAGCAGTCCCTGCCGCCGAGCCACCCGTCCTGACGGGCTCGTCCCTCGACCTCCCTTCTGAAACTGCACGAACTCGACTGGCCACGGGGCCCGTTCACCGGACCGCCTGCCGCACGACGCCCGAACGCGATCGCACACCCGTACAACTCCAACGCCCGCCCACAGGTCTCATGCCATGTGAACGCATCCTCCAGAAACAGGTACGCCCTGCTGGCGGCGACCACCGCCGCGGCCATGCTGAGCATGCTGCCCACCGCCGCGAGCGCGCAGAGCGCGCCCGTCGGGCCGGCCGTCCCCTACGTCGCCAGGACGCACGACGCGAACAACGCGATCGCGCTCCAGGTGGCCGTGGCCCCCTACATCCAGGCCCGGTCGATCACCGCGACCATCATCCTGCCCAACGGAACCGCCGTGGGGACCGTCCCCGCCGAGGCCTTCCACCAGGCGGGCACGGACGTCTCCGGCAACACCCTGTGGCAGGCGACGCCCACCGGCCTGGCCGCCAACCCGCGCTACTTCGTGACCGCGGACGTCACCGACGCCGAGGGCAACCACAGCAAGGGGTCCGGCGACCTCTTCTACGGCGACGAGGACTGGTTCGTCGAGGACAACATGGCGCCGGAGACCACGGACTGGGTGCACCAGACCGTGACCCTGTCCGGCAAGGTGATCCGGACCCACCCCGACGGCACCCTGATCGGGCCTGTCGCCGGGAAGCAGATCGTTGTCAAGGAATTCTCCTCGGCCAGTGCCGTGACCGCCGAGGACGGCACGTACCGGATCACCGTCGGCCCGCAGGGCCTGAGTTCGCCGCTCCCCAGTGTTCAGCCCTGCATCTGGGAACCGGAACTCTTCTCGTACACGCAGTGCGGGCAGGACCACCACGTCGGCTACTTCGCCGGCAACACCCGGATCACGCTCGACAAGAGCGCCCTCTCGCTGGTTGGCGGCAAGAGCACGGCGGTGACGGGACGGGTCGACTACTTCGACCACACGGCACAGGGCTGGAAGCCGCTGGCCGGCATGCCCGTGCGGACCACGGTCCACAATGCCGGTCTCGTCGGGCGCACCGACACCGACGGGCGCTTCTCGATCGCCGTCGCCCCGCCCACCGACGTCAACGGCGGATCGGTGAGCGTTGTGGACTACCGCGACGCCGTACCGGCCGGGTGGTACCTCAAGCACAGCACGGCCAAGTACACCGTCGACGTCCACGACCAGGTGAAGATCGGCATCACCGGCGCCTCGATCGGCGCCGACGGGCTGCTCACCCTCAGGGGCACCGCCAAGACCCTGAGCGGCCGCCTTGTGCCGAGGCTGGCCGTCCAGTACTCCGCCGACAACCGGACCTGGAAGAACATCGGCGCCTTCGACGCCCCGGCAAACGGGAACTTCACCTACCGCAAGGTCCACGCCACCCCGCGCGGCTACTGGCGCATCAGCCTCGCCGCGAACGGCGTCTTCACCGCCTCCACGAGCCCGGTGAAGCACCTGGTGCGCACCGCCACCCGCATCACCACGTTCAACGCGGCCCCGGAGCCGGTGGTCGCCGGCCGGCCGATCACGGTCAGCGGCAACCTCCAGCGGCAGTCGGGCAGCACGTGGACCGCCTTCGCCAACCAGAAGGTCGGCATCTACTTCCAGGTCCACGGCAGCGACCGGCTCGCCCCCGTGGGCTACGCCTGGACCGACTCCCGCGGGCACTTCAGCAAGCGGTTCACCGCGCAGTGGGACGGCGCCTGGCGCGCCGTGTACCGGACGCCCAGCGGTGCCTACCTCGACACCCTCTCCGGCTTCGACACCGTCTACGTCGACCACTGATCGCCGAGGGCCGGGTCCCGTCCCGTACGGACCCGGCCCTCAGCCGTCGAGCGCCGGCAGGGACAGCCGGGTGAAGACGATGCTCTCGTAGGCGGAGCGGACCCCGGTCTCGTAGAGCAGGCCGACCCGGTCCCGGTCGAGTTGGGCGAGGTCGGAGTAGGCGGCCGGCGCGGACGACAGCCGCCGTGCGGCGGACCACCCGGCGCCCCCGTCGTGGCTGACCCGCACGCCCATGCCGACGCGCTCCCGCGCGTCCGAGGGCGCGGCCATCAGCAGCGGCCCCGTTCCGCTGCCGTCGTCGGTCTGCAGCACCGAGGCCTTGACCATGGGCGCGGTGACCCCGGTGTTCTGGCGGAACGGTGCCTCGACCGACGCCCCGCCGTCGGAACTCCAGGCGTGCGCCTGGTTGCCGGGCGCCCGGCCGTTCTGGTCCCGGGCCGCGAAGTACAGCCGTCCGTCGGGGAGCTGGGCGACCGCGGTCTCGTTGACGTTGATGCCGTCGTCGTCGGCGGGGTCGACGTAGCCGATCCGCCACGTCGCGCCGCCGTCGTCGCTGAGCAGGGAGTTCCCGGCGCTGTAGCGCCACTCGGTGCCGGTGTCACGGCTGCCGGCGGGAGGCGTGTCCGAGTGGTCCGCGCCGACGACCAGCCGGCCCGCGTGCGGGCCCTCGGTCAGCGCGACGCCGTGGCCCGGGCCGGTGGCGTACCACCGCCAGCCGGGCAGCTTCGCCTGGTCCGTGATCTCGCGGGGCCGCGACCAGGTCGCACCGGCGTCGGCGCTGCTCTGGACGTACACCCTGCGGCTGTCCTTCGGGGACACGGCCCCGGACATGATCTGCTGCTCCTGCGCCGTACCCGCGTTGCGGGTGGTGAGCAGCACCACCCGGCCACTGCGGCCGTCCACGACCGGCGCGGGGTTGCCCACCGTGTCGGTCCCGGCGTCGGACACGCGCTCCATGGGCGACCAGGTGCAGCCGCCGTCCGTCGACCGGCGCTCGACGACGTCCACATCGCCGGAGTCCGCCTCCGAGTGCCGGCGCCCCTCCGCGAAGGCGATCAGCACGGACCCCCCGGAACCCGGCTGAGCGGCCGTGACCAGGGCCGGAATCCGGAACGTGTGGTACCCGTCCTGCCCGGACGTGAACACCGCGACCGGCGCGCACCCCACCACCAGCGAGCCCGCCTGCGCCCCGGGCCCCGGCGCCGCCTCGGCCTGGCACCCCAGCAGCAGCAACGCCCCGGCACCACCGAGCACGGCCCGCGCCGCCCCACGCACCATTCGGACTCCCAAAAGATTTCGCCAGAGAGTTCGAGAACCTAGCACCCGAGGGTGTCGCACCGGCCACGGACGATGGGCGCCCGGAAGAGCCCACATCGGCACGTGCAGGAACGCCGTTTGCCTCATTCGGTGCCGAGTTCGGTGAGCAGGCCGCGGATGCGCTGCTCGATCTCGTCGCGGATCGGGCGGACGGCGTCGACGCCCTGGCCGGCGGGGTCGTCGAGCTGCCAGTCGAGGTAGCGCTTGCCGGGGAAGACGGGGCATGTGTCGCCGCAGCCCATGGTGATGACAACGTCGGACGACTGCACCGCTTCGGTGGTGAGGATCTTGGGGACCTCGGCGGAGATGTCGATGCCTACTTCCTTCATGGCGTCGACCACGGCGGGGTTGACGGTGTCGGCGGGGGCGGAGCCGGCCGAGCGGACCTCTACCTTGTCCCCGGCGAGGTGGTCGAGGAAGGCGGCGGCCATCTGGGAGCGGCCGGCGTTGTGGACGCAGACGAACAGCACGGACGGGGTGGCGGGAGTGGTCACGGGGTCTTCCTTGGTCAGCGGCTGGTGATGGCGAGTTCGGGCTCACCTGGGGGGACGGGGACGCCCGCGGTGGCCCGAGCGGTACGGCCGAAGAGGACGGCTACCAGGCCGAGCCCCACGACGGCGCCCACGATCTGGGCAGCGATGAACGGCGCCAGCGATGCCGGAGCGATGCCGGCGAAGGTGTCGGAGAAGGCGCGGCCGATCGTCACGGCCGGGTTGGCGAAGCTGGTGGACGAGGTGAACCAGTAGGCCGCACCGATGTAGGAGGCGACCGCCGCAGGGGCAAGACGCTGCTGTCCGGTACGACCGAGACCGAAGACGAGCAGGACCAGGCCCGCGGTGGCGACGACCTCGCCCAGCCACAGGTGCCCGGCAGACCGGTCGTGAGTGGACCAGGCCACCAGCGGTTCGGCGAACATCGCATCGGCCAGGACCGCACCCGCGACGGCGCCGGCAACTTGGGCGGGCACGTAGGCCGCGACCTCACGCGGGGCCGGTCCGTCACCGGTTGCCCGGCCGGTCCACCAGGCGGCGAGGGTGACGACCGGATTGAAGTGCGCACCGGAGACCGGGCCGAGCAGGGTGATCAGCACGCCGAGGCCGAACACCGTGGCCAGGGAGTTGGCGAGCAGTTGCACGCCCACGTCCCGGGACAGCTCGGTGGCCTGAATGCCGGAGCCCACCACGACCGCGACCAGGGCGGCCGTGCCGACGAACTCGGCGGCGACCCGGCGGCCGAGCGAAGCGGTGACGGCCATCAGCAGGACCTGGGGGTGGCCGGTTCGGCGGGGATCTGGAGGAGCGAGGAGAGCCGGGCGAGCGCGGCCGGCAGCACCCAGTAGTAGACCCAGGTCCCGCGCCGTTCGGAGCCCACCAGGCCCGCTTCCCGCAGCACCTTCAAGTGGTGCGAGATCGTCGGCTGCGACACGTCGAACGGCCCGGTCAGGTCGCAGACGCACGCCTCGCCGCCCTCGAAGGACGCGATCAGCGACAGCAGGCGCAGCCGTACTGGGTCCGCCAGCGCCTTGAACATGCGCGCCAGGTCCACGGCATCCGACTCGCCGAGCGGTTCGCGGACCATCGGCGAGCAGCACGCGACAGCCTGATCGTCCTGCCCGAGGACCCGCAGCTCTGATTTCGACATGTGTCTATGTTGACGCTTGTCGATGCAGGTGGCAACCTCGACCGCGTCGAGCTGTATCGACGGATGTCGATACAGAAGCAGATGAGGGAGACCGCCATGTCCCGCGTTCAGCTCGCCCTCCGCGTCGCCGACCTCGAAGCGTCGATCGCGTTCTACTCCAAGCTCTTCGGCGTCGAGCCCGCCAAACTCCGCCCCGGCTACGCCAACTTCGCCGTCACCGAGCCCCCGCTCAAGCTCGTCCTGATCGAAGGCGAGGCCGACCAAGACACCCGCCTGGACCACCTCGGCGTCGAGGTCGCCTCCACCGAGCAGGTCACCGCCGCCACCGACCGACTCCAAGGCACCGGGCTGGCCACCTTCGAGGAGAACGACACCTCCTGCTGCTACGCCCTCCAGGACAAGGTCTGGGTCACCGGCCCTGGCAAGGAGCCCTGGGAGGTCTACGTCGTCAAGGCCGACGCCGACACCCTCGGCAAGAGCGCGGACGGAACGCCGGCCACCTGCTGTGGCTCCGACGAAGCGAGCGATGCCGTCCAGGGCATCACCCCGATCGCAGTCGGCCGCGGATGCTCCTGCGGGAGCTGAGCGTCCCGGCCAGCGGCGAAAGTTGCCGCACCTCCGCGTGCCATACGAGGCGGTAGCCACCGGGGAACAGCGGTCACTCACGGCCCTTCGGACAGCAACGAGCCCCCGACCAGAACCGCTGGTCGGGGGCTGTCCATGGGCGGAGAGTGTGGGATTTGAACCCACGGTGACATCGCTGCCACGACGGTTTTCAAGGGCGTCACGCCGGCCGCGCCCTTCTGTCACCTGACCTGCGTGTTATGCCTCAACGGTCTCGCTACCGCTGGCGCTGGCCCATACATGGCCCACCACATCCCACTCAGGTCGGTAAACCTAGATCAGGCGGCCCGCATCCGCCCGAACCCAAGAGGATCGGTTCCCCGCCCCACTTGCCTCGGCGTCGTATGCGCCTGCTCAGCCAAGAAGACACCGAGGGTGATCAGATCGGTAAGCACACCAGGCAGACTCTGAGGCGGTACACGCAGAATGATCACCACCACGATCACGATGAGACCCCAGCGTGACTGCTGGTCAATACTTGACAGGCCGGGTAGCGCATGGATGAGACTCATGTCGATGCCTCCTGAGGGTGTCCTAGCCGCCCGTACCGTGTCTGGCGCCAACCTCTGCGGTGCGGGCGGACCTTGTTTGCACCTCTAGGTTCTCCAGTGAGGCGGTTCCGGGAAGTCAGCAAAAAGCTGACGTTTCCCTGCCATCCTGGCTGCTATGGGTACATCCTCCGAAGCAAGCATGCGAAAACTGCTGGTGGCAAGGTCTGCGACAGCACTTGGGGTTGCCTCATCCCTCGCTAACTTGGCAGACCCGACCACTGAGTTGGCCAACACCCCCCGTACCTGGCCGCTGATCAGAGGTGAAATAAAATCCCTGGAAGCCCTAACTTGTGCGGTCCTACGACAGGGCGGCGTGTCTTGGGATGCCCTCGCCGGTTTCTACGGAGTGTCAAAACAGTCTCTACATCGCCGCCTAAGCGGAGAGGTAGATCTAGCCATCACAATGGCCCACGAATATTCGGACTTACGCGAGGAAGAAATAGAATACAGGCTTAAGTCTTTGGCGATATCAAATCGCCACCTGCAATCAGGCCTGGAGCGTAAGCTGGACGATTCGGCGCAAAATTGGGATAGGAGAAGGAAGGAGGCTGGATGGTGGTGGAAAAGGGACGGGGGAGCCGAATAGGATAATTTACGGAACTCCCCGTCACCCACAAGGCGAACCCAACCGTGAAACGAGGTCATCACAGGACCCTGGGCTACTGAACTCCTCGACCGCGGCGCAGCAACGAACTTCGCTGACGTCCCCTCTCCCTAGACATTCGCCTCACGATTTTCCTCGACCGAACCGGCCGGATGATCTTCGGGGTGAGTGGCCAGCCAGACCGTCTCGAATTCTTCAATCTTGAGAATTCCTCGACGAATTGACCTAAAGTCCTCGGATGGTACATCGAGGTCCGCAGCTCGCTGCGCATAACCCTCTACGTCTCCGAAGTCGAGTGGCAGGAGGCCGAGAGGGGCTCGCTGAGTGGTCATGAGGTCCACATAGCACCCATAGTCGATCGCGTAAGCGTTGTACCGGCCAGGCGTGTCCTTATGCGCGATCCCCTTGCGGATGATGTGAAGAATCCGGGCATCGTAGAGCAGCCGAATGAGGGGGTCTTGAGTCGGCCTCCCTTGCTCCAGCATGAAAGCCTTCGCCCGCTTCTGCTTAATTACTTCGTCAATAATCCAGTGAAGGAGAGCAAGAGCCTTTTCGTGCTCAGCAATATCCTTCTGCTTGTCTCGGTTGTACCAGGTCTGCGCTGCTTGTCTAATGATCGAGACTGAGATCTTTTCGCTATCCGCCTGCTGTGCGGCAAGGAAAGCGACATTGATGGCGTCCCTGGGCACCGCTTCCGCGGCTCGCACCAGCTCCGTGAACGCGCTATTTTGCGTAAACGCTGCACGTACGAAGTCATCCCTATTAGACGGGATTGCTATCCCACGAAAAGCAGGGTCATCACCACGATCACGCATAACGGCCGTCACGTGCTTGAAGAGCAGTTCGCCAAAGAACACGCTGGCCCGGGTTTCGTCCTGCTCGAATACCATAAAGTCGTCGAGGTTGATGTCGGCAGCAATGTCGGCACCGACCTCCATTCCGACACCGGTTCCCGGGTGCTCCCCGTGGACGAAGAACCTTGAGCGTTCCTCAATAGCGGCAATCTTCACGACGACAGAAGGAAGGTTCATAATGCTACGCCGGAGCAGATCCGCCAGAAGCGGCTGTAGCTCAAGAGGCAAACTACTCCACTCGTCCAACAGCACCCACAGTCGGCGAATTCCGAGTGACTGCGTGATCTTCGGAAGCAGTTGCGAAATTGCGCCGAAGCGGATCGTGTGCGTCGCCACACCAGATTCTTTGTATCGATACCCTTCCGAGTCCTTTTGGGTGCTGGATGAAGATGCACCCACATTGAGTGCGCCCTTCCCGGCCTTGACGTCCATAGAAACTTGACTGGAATTCTCGGACTGCCCCGTAACTTCTCTCTCAATTGGGCCCGAAACCCGGACCTCCGAGATGGCGTCGGCAAGTTTATCCAACAAAGGCAAGGCATGACCTTCGGTTGCCGAAGTATAGGCACCTTCGAGCCCGATGTCTACCAATTGACCTTGAATTACTTCAAGCACATCGATCAGCAATCGAGTGCCCCTCTCGCTCAAACTGTAAGCACTGTCGGCATACAGCCCGCCCGAGGAACCGATATTGCGGAGATCGACGAAGATTGCCTTATCGTGTTCGTTTTCACGAATCGATTCCGCGAGGTATGTAAGGGCATGCGTCTTTCCCGTTCCGCGCCTGCCGAACAAGACCTGATTGTCCTGGCTCTGCAGGAGAGTCAGAAGAGGGCCGGCGTTCACGAATGTTTCCATCAGTGTGCGCGGATCGTTCTTCTCCGCGCGACGAGCCAGCCCAAGCAGGGCAACGTTTATGGGGGCAGTCACGAGATTTTCCCTTCAGATGTAAGTGTCATGCACTCATGACGACACAGAAGCATTTCCTGGGAGAGTCATTCTGACATGGTATCTGGCGCCAGGTACGAGATCGCTCAGAATGGCAGGGCTTGCGTCGGACCCTGTCAGCATCAGGCTGAGGACAGAAGCCGACTCGTGAAGCCTGCGGCGCAAAGACGCTCGTACGCTTCGGCCACGTCATGAGGAATGTGCTGTTCGATCATGAACCCCTCTCGGGGATAAACCACCAAGCGTTGCTGTGCACCTACCAACATGTCGATCACGAGGCGGACATCCTGGATTGAGTCGACATATTCAGCGAAGGACACCGAGGCAGAGGCGCTGATCCACTCAACCCCAGGCCACAGCTTGCGGGCGGTTGCGTTCGCCCGCCTTTCCTCGTACGGCTTGCTGACCAACAACGCCGATGTGACGGCGACGTGGTGGCCTTCAAGCAGTTCTCGGGAGAAGCGGATGTTGTCACCAGTGTTCCGGGCTTGAGGCTCCACGAGGATGGCTTCTGTTGGGACCCCCAACTCGATCGCCCGCGCACGGTAATGCTCGGCTTCACCTCGGGGCATGCGTTCGCGTGTCGTCCGGCTGGTCGCGCCAGTGAACACGATGAGCGGCATCATTCCACGGTGATAGAGGTCCGCGGTCGTGTCTGCAACCCCAAGGTCGTGGCTACCCAGTCCGATGGCAACCGAGCAAGGACGCGGCTCATGACCCAGTTGCTGGAAGTCCCAGAGCCGTTGCGCGTCCGCCCACGTCTGAGCCGAGATCACGAGGTCCCGCCATCCTGACTGGCAGAGTCGGGCACTTTGAATTCGTACGTCCAGGCGAAACGGGTGGCTGCGTGGACCCCGATCGCAAACTCCACCACGGTCCCGTCGGTGGTGTACGTGGTGCGGTGCAGTTCCACTACCCACTCGCCTGGTGAGAGCTGGAGAAGCTGACTCTCCTCTGCTGTGGGGACGCGCGCGAACAAGGTCTCTTGCATGTGGTCGATCTCGTAGCCAGCGTCGTACAACACGCGGAAGCCGCCACCCCGGCCGGCCGGACCCGGACTCGGGTCGACGATGCGCGTCCCTTCCACGTGCTCGGGACGGTAGTAGCTGGTCAGCGTGTGCGTCGGCTGCACGCCTTCCCGGACCAAGCGGGCGCGCGCGTACACCTCCGCACTTTCCGGCAAGCCGTAGGCTTCCGCCACGATCGCTGGCGCCGTCACCCGGCTAACCGTCTGGGTCTGCTCGTTCCGCCGGTACCCACGCCCCGACGCCACGCGGTCCGCGATGAACGCGACTTCGTCGCCGTCTCTCCACTTTGATTTGTCGTACCGCGCGATGCCCAGCCGCTTGAGAGGCGCCTGCGCACGCACCACCGTTCCATGGCCGCGCGACGACGTGATCAAGCCCTCGGCCTCCAACGCCTTGTAGGCGGCATGGACAGTGGACTTCGACCCTTCGCCTGCTTCCACCAGGTCCCTGATCTGCGGCAATTGGTCACCAGGTGCGTAGTCGCCGTTCCTGATCTTGTTGGCCAGCCGGTCTGCAAGTTCCCGCCACTTGGGCGCCATGCGGCACTCCTCTCGATACCGACCAGTGAAGCACAGTCCCAGGACTGTTGACAGTCCTGGGACTGTGCGTCATCGTCTTCTCAGCGCCTCACAGTCCTAGGACAGCGAGGCGAGGTGGCCCTTCTTTGGGTTGCCTGCGACGCCCGGAGGGCCCCGTGAGACGGGCCAGAAGGAAGCGCTCGTTCCTTGAGAACTGAACAGTGGACCGAGGATCTATCGCCTGTCCTCAGCCGAAAGAAGGCGGTCCTGCGCGGCGCTAGGCCCGCGCACTGTTCGACCTCTCCGCGGCTCTTTACCGCGGCCGGTTGCCTCCGCTGCTCGTCTCGTACGAGCAGCGCTGGGGGGAGCCGGATCTCCTGTCTCCAACGGCACGCGGCCCCGGTGTTCGAGCACCGGGGCCGCTGTTCGGGCCGTTCCTCCGTGAAAGGAACTGTGACCCATGGCGTACATCGCTGCACGTCAGCCGGTTGTTACCGGCACCGCGTCCGACGGTGAACCGTCGGACGCCGAGCTGTCCGCGATCGAGCGTGAGATGCCCGTCGTCCTGGCGGAAGTCGAACTGCTGGACGCACAAATCATGACGCTGGATCGCACCCCCACTGAGGTGGACGCCCGGCGTCTGCGTCGGGCTCGCCGGCGTGTGCTCGCCGCCCGGCGGACGCTGGCCAACGGTCCCGCGGGCCGGACGGGCGGTGCCGCGTGAATCTCAAGCGCAAGGGCCGTGCGGCCCTGGTGCTGGCCCTGGTCGGCGTCGTCGGCATGGCCTTCCGCGTCTCCTGGAACGCGCTGCGCGACGTTGCCGAGACGATCGGCGCCGACAGTACGGCGGCGACGCTGTATCCGTTCGTGGTCGACGGCCTGATGGCCCTGGCCCTGATCGCCACCCTGGTGCTGACCGATCGGGACCGGAAGTTCGCGCTGCGGGTCCTGGCGACCTACACGGTCGCTTCGCTGCTGCTGAACTACGTGCACGGCTTGGTGCCGGAGCTGCACGGCGGGTCGGTCGACTGGGGCCGGCTGGCCGACTGGGACCCGGCGAACTGGGCCCTGGTCCTGCTGGCAACGTCGCTGCCAGTCGGGTCGATCTACTTCGGCTCGGATCTCGTGGCCAAGGTGCTGCATTACCAGTCGACTCCGCACACAAATGCGGAGGAATCAACTGAGACCACAAGGAATCGGTCTACGGCTGACCTGGAAGAGTCGACCCCGCCGGAGCCTGTTCCGGCACCGGTGGCGGCTGAGCTTCCCGCCCCGACCGCGCCCGTTGTGGTGGAGCCGGTCCGGTCGATCGAGTCGGCCCCGGTCGCTGTGGCTGCGGCGGAGTCGATCCGGCCCCGTGCGGCGACCGGTCGGGTCCCCGACCTGGCCCGGACGCCCCGACCGGTACGGACGGCCGATGAGCTGCTGATCGAGGCACGCAAGGCGACCGCCGGTTGGGCGATCGAGGATCTGACGGCGGAGGGCATCCGCCGTGCCGTACGCACCTCGCCCGCCAAGGCCCGCGTACTGCGGGAGACGCTGCGAGCAGAGCGCACCGACGGCCCCGGCGACGCCGTTGAGGCGATTGCCTGATGTCGCCGGCGTTCGGGAAGTGCTACGACCCGTCCGGCGCCACGTGGGGGATACCCACGTTCCCGTGGCGCCTCGCCCCCGAGGGCTACGCCACCCGTCGGCAACTGCGGGCCCGTGGCCTGCGCCCTGGTGGTCAACCGGTTGCGGCTCAGCTCATGCGGCACGCGCGCCGGAGGAAGTCCGGCGTCCTGGTCGCCTACCTCTACCGGGTCGACCGGGCCAAGCCCGTGCGGCCGATGACCCCCGGGAAGCGGGCCGCGCTCGCCAAGGCGATGGCGGCCCGTCGTACCTGTCCTTCCTGCCGATCGGATGCGGGCTACGTCATCCCCGCCTCACTCGGCATGTGTGTGCCCTGCGCGTACCCCACCGAGTCGGCCGCCTGAGCTGCGGTGATGAACGGAGAGACGTGAAGCCCACGATCAGCACGTTCAAGTTGTTCGGACACCGCGACATCATCCGCGACACCAAGCGTCTGGCCCCGGCCGCCGTGAAGTTGGTCGGCCGGGAGGTGCCGGGGCGGATGCCGCGCATACAGGTCGTCGTCACCAACGCCCGCGGCATGGCTGAGCTGGCCACCGACGCGGATATCGCGCTGGCCGGCTACGTCGACCAGCGCACCCGCGACAAGCACCTGAAGCAGACGAACCGGCAGGCCCGTGACGCGGCCGGCCGCGCGATAGCGACCCCGGACGGCGGGGTGTTGCTGCTGGTCAACGCCGACACGCACCGCACGACGGAGCACGTGGCGCTCACGCTCGTGCACGAGCTGACGCACGCCATGCAGTACAGCCGGCGCGGCGTCCGCGAACGGCACGTCCGGCACCTGCGGGACGCGTTCGGCATCGAGCCGTCCAGCTGGTGGGCGAGTCGCGAGCACTCCCGCAAGACGCGTGACGAGGAAGACGAGGCGTACGCCGCCGAACACCTCGCCGCCCAGCTCATCCGCACTGCCGCATGACCCGGAGCACCGATCGAGCACCCCTTTTGCGCGCCCCGGGAGCGGGGCAGTCTGGAGACCCCAAGCATGAGTGACAACGTCGTTCGACTGTTCAAGCAACCCCCCGCCGACACCGCGCCGCCGGCGGTCGACCCCAAGCCCATACAGGCCGTCGACCGCCCGCGCGTGACCCAGCGTTGGGTCCGCACCGGCCACGCCGTGAAGACGGCCGCGACGCACGAGCGGACCAAGACCGTGGCCCGCGCGGTGATCCGGCACGGCATGTATGTGCTGGGCGGGACGCGGATCGTGGTCCGTCGCACCTGGGATTCACGGACCACGGCCCGCTACGAGCGGCTGCTGCGGGCCGCGGAGGCGGCCGGGAATTACGAGGTCGCGGCGGAGTGGGAGGAGCGCGGGCAGCGCTTCCGGGAGGCGCGGCACCGCCGGCGCATGGACCTGCTGCGCTCGCCCGTCGTCGCCGCCAAGGGCGTCCTGGTCGGGACCGGGGTCGGCATCGGTGGCCTGATCGCCCTCGGGATCGTGATGGCCATCGCCACCAAGGACGTCACCGAGGTCGTCACCCCGGTCATGGCCGTGGTCAACTTCATCCAGTTGATGATCACCATCGTCACTGTGGTCTGGGGTCCGCTGGTCCACATCGGCCCGTTCCTGCTGCTGCTCGCCCTGTGGGCTGTTGGCAGCAAGCAACAGGCTGCACCCCAGTGGGTCATGCCCGCCAACGTCCGGTCGGGTGAGGGGGAGCCGATCACCCCGTCGATCGTGGTCAAGGCCCTGCGGGATCTCGGGGTTCCCGCACTGCGAGGGGCCATCAAGGAGATGGGCGACGCCGGGGCATCGATGCTGGGTCCGATCCGGATCGCCGGCTGCGGTGTCGAGGTCGACGTCACCCTCCCGTCGGGGGTGTCCACGATCGAGGTGCAGAACCGGCGCCGCAAGCTGGCGGAGAACCTGTCCCGGCACGAGCACGAGGTGTTCATCACCATCCCGACCGCGGCCCGCACGGTCCGGCTGTGGGTCGCCGACTCCGGGGCTCTGGACGAGCCGATCGGCCCGTCCCCGCTCACGACGGACGAGACGCTTCGGGCCGACTACGCCAAGGGCCGGGCCCCGTGGGGCCAGGATCTCCGCGGCGACGCCGCGGGCTTGAGCCTGTATCAGCGGCACCTGCTCATCACGGGCCTGTCGAACCAGGGCAAGACCGCAGCCCTGCGCGCCCTCGCCCTGTGGCTCGCGCTCGACAAGTCGGTGGAGTTCCGCGTCGCGGACCTCAAGGGCGCCGGCGACTGGGCCATGTTCGACGGCCTCGCCACGGTCCTGATCCAGGGGCCGACCGATGACCACGTCATCCAGGCAACGGAGATGGTCGAAAGCGGCGTCACCGAGATGGAACGCCGGCTGACCGCCCCGCCGGGCAGCGTCTTCCCGCCGCTCATCGTCCTGGTGGACGAGGCGCAGGTCGCGTTCATGTGCCCGGTCGTGGACGAGGACAAGCGGCCGTATGGCGGCTCGAAGGCAACCAGTCGGTACTTCATGGCGGCCCGGAAGATCCACAACCAGGGCCGTGCGGTCAACGTGCTGCTGTGGCAGGGCACCCAGGACCCCACCGACCAGAACCTCCCCAAGCTCGTCCGCGAGGGCGCCCACACCCGCGCCTCGCTCGCGCTCGGTACAGAGTCGCAAGCCCGCATGGCGCTCGGGGACAAGGCCGTCGACGGCGGCGCCGCCCCCAACCTGCTCCGCCCCGGACTGGACAAGGGCACCGTCGTCGTCGCCTCCGACGGAATCGCCATCCCGGCAGGCCAGGCTTCCCTCACGGTCCGAACCCACTACATCGACACCGACACCGCAGCCGAGATCGCCGACCGGGCCAAGGCCCTGCGGGACGGGGTGACCACGCTGCGGGTCATCGAGACCGGGGAGGACCACGACCCGCTCGCCGACATCGCCGCCGTGGTCGGGGACGCGTCGCGGGTGCTCACGCAGGACGTGCTGAAGCGGCTGGCGACCTTGAACGCCAGCGCCTACGGCGGGTGGTCGTTCATCGACCTCAAGCGCGTCCTGGACGGCACCGGAGCCGAGCCGTACAAGTCCGACGGCCGCATGGTCATCGGCCGCGACCGCCTCGCCCGCGCCCTCGCCAACCGCGACACCGACGGTTCCGCTTCCACCGGCAAGTAGAGGGAGCCGCACCCTCGGCGGGTCAGGGAGGCAGGGAGAACTCCCTGAACCCCTCCCTGACCCGCCTCCCTGCCCCTGACCAGGACGAATGATCCACCAGGGAGTCAGGGAGGACCCCAGGTCAGCACCCCCAACACCCCCTCCAGGGGCACCCCGACAGGGGGTGCCTCAGCCTCCCTGCGCCATGCCGAGAAGGGATTCCGCATGTTCCCCGACAGCAACCCCGTTGCGGCCACCGAGCAGGCCGTCACCATCCACCAGCCAGTACCGCTCGCTGCCGTGCAGCCGTATGCGGCCCCGCTCGTGCCCCTACAGCCGAACACCACCGTGGCGAGCGTCGTCCTGCCCGACGGCCGTGTCGTCACCGGCTACACCCTCACCCCCGCCCCGCTACCGGCATCCAGCGAGGCTCAGCCGGCCGTCTCCCGGACCGCGGTGAACATCGCGCTGGGCGGTGTCGGGTTCGCCGCGGTGTGCGGAGGGCTGGTGCTGCTGACGACGTTCATCGCCGCACTCGCAGCCCTGGTCCATCAGCTCATCATCCTGGCCGCGGTCATCTTCGGCGGCTTCATCGCCGCCCAGGTCCTCCGCAGCGACAAGGGCGACCACCGGACCACGGTCAACATCCGCAAGGCCGTCTTCAAGCGCAACCACTTCCACGGGTGACGGGCAGGGGCCCCGGTGAGCAGCCTCCGCCCCACCCCCGAGCGGCCCGGACTGTGGGTGTCGGCCCCGGCCAGCACCGCCAACTGGGTGCGGCCCGCAGAACCTGCGCAGGGCGAATGGTGGTGCCGGTGCGGACTGCACCGCACCGCCTCCGGCCACCTGGCCGTGTCCCGGCTGGTGGCCGAACACGGAAGCCATCAGGCCCACTGCCCCACCCGGCGCGAGCAGCCCTGTCAGCACTGCGGGAAGCCCACCACGCACCGCTCCCACGGCGCGCAGGGATGGCCCGCACACCCCGACTGCTACAGCGCATGGGCCGAACGCCCCACCGAGCAGCGCCGCCGCGCCAAGGCCGCCAAAGCCATCACGAACCGGCAGCGCCAACGGGCCCAAGCCCGCCGTACCCGGCTGGCCCTGGAAGCCCAAGGGTTCGACACCGACACCGCCGCAGCCCTCATCAGCGGTGGCCTGGTCCCCGTCGACCCCGACGACTGACACAGGTCGGGGCGGCCGTCTCTCGCCAAAGTCACGGCCGCCCCGGTCTCCGCCCCATCACAGAGCTGGAGACATCCAGAATGACCCAACCCACAAACATCCGGCGAGCGTTAGGCCACCGGCCGCGCCTGCTGGACCTGTTCTCCTGCGCCGGCGGAGCCGCCATGGGCTACCACCGCGCAGGGTTCGACGTGGACGGCGTCGACATCGCCCACCGCCCGAACTACCCCTTCGGCTACCACCGGGGCGACGCGTTGGAGCGGCTCGCCGCGCTCATCGCCTCCGGGGAGATCGAGCGATACGCGTTCGTCCACGCCTCACCGCCCTGCCAAGCCGGATGCGCCCTGACCGTCGGCACGAACGCCTCACAAGGCTGGGGTGGATCGCACGTCGACCTGGTCGCGCCGACTCGGGAACTGTTGGACGCAACGGGCCTGCCGTACGTGATCGAGCAGCCCAACGGCCGCGCCGCGATCCGCAAAGACCTCTCCCTGTGCGGCGAGATGTTCCAACTCGGAGTCCTGCGCCACCGGAACTTCGAACTCGGCCAATGGAGCGTGACGCGGCCAGCACATCCGCGGCACCGCGGCTACGTCCGCGGCTACCGCCACGGCGTGTACCGGGATGGCCCCTACGTCGCCCCGTACGGCTCCGGCGGAGGCAAGGCCACCGTGCCGGAGATGCAGGAAGCCATGGGCATCACGTGGACCGACGTCCGCGAGGAACTGACCGAGGCCATTCCGCCCGCCTACACCGATTGGATCGGCCGCGCCTACCTCGCCTCCGTTGCCCCGGGGGTGGCGGCGTGAACGAGGTACTGATGAACGCGGCTCTGGCCGCGGCTGAGCAAGGGTGGGCGGTGTTCCCGCTCCGTCCCGGCAGCAAGCGGCCGGCGCTGCACGGGGAAGCGACCTGCCCCGGCACCGGGCCCTGCGCGACGGGGCACCGGAAGTGGGAGCAGCGCGCCACCACCGACCCTGACCGTATTCGCGCGACCTGGTCGCAGGGCCCGTTCAACGTCGGTATCGCCACGGGCCCGTCGGGGCTGCTGGTGGTCGACCTCGACATGCCCAAGGACAACAGCAGTGCGGACGCGCCTTGCGGCGCGGCGACCTTCGGGGCGCTCTGCGAGCGCGCCGGCAAGGCCGTCCCCGACACCTACAGGACGCGGACTGCAAGCGGCGGACAGCACCTGTACTTCACCGTCCCGCCCGGCATCCACCTGACCAACACCGCGGGCACGGTGGGGCCGTTGGTCGACACCCGCGCATGGGGCGGATACGTCGTCGCCGCTGGCTCCCTCACCCCCACGGGCGGCTACGAAGCCGTAGGCGGCCCTGTGGCCGTCCCTCTGTCCTGGTGGCTGCAAAGCATCCTGGAACCGGCCCCCAAGCCCGTACAGGCCCCCTCGGTGGCCGTAGCGGGGCAATCCCGTCGATACGCTGACATTGCGCTCGCCAACGAGACGCGGAACGTCGCCACGGCCCAACACGGCACACGTGAAGCGGCGTTGTTCCGCGCCGCCCGCGCCGTAGGGCGGTTCGTCGCATGGGGCGACCTCCCCCGGCATCTGGTTGAGCAGGCTCTTCAGGAAGCGGGCGAGGCGGCCGGACTGCCGGCGTCACAGTGCCGCTCCACCCTGCGCAGCGCCCTCAACTGGTCCGTCGCCCACAACCCGCGACGCCGGGACACGGCATGACCACCCCCACCCGCCCCCCACTGAAGAGCATCCCCGCCACCGACGGCCCCGGCCCCGCCACACCGGCCCACGCGCCCGCGGCGAGTAGCGCGCCGAAAGTCGCCGCCGAAGGCGTCCTGTCAGCCCTTCTCCCTGACCCGCAGCAGCAATCCGACCGGAGGACCCTCCCCATGACCGACGGCGCGGCCCTGCTCAACGAGGTGGAAGCCTTCCACCGACGCTTCAACGTCTTCCCCACCGAGGCCGCATACGTCGCGGTCGCCCTGTGGGACGCCCACGCCCACCTCATCGACTGCTTCGAGACCACGCCCCGGATCGCGTTCCTGTCCCCCGAACCGGGATCCGGGAAGTCCCGCGCGCTAGAGATCGTGGAACTCCTCACGCCCCGCCCCGTCGCCACGGTGTCCGCCTCCGCGAACGCCCTGTACCGGCTGGTCGACTCCGCCGCGGGTCTGCCGACCGTGCTGTTCGATGAGGTGGACACCATCTTCGGCCCCAAAGCGGGCGCCGATGAGGCCCTGCGGGGCTTCCTCAACGCCGGATACCGGCGCATCGGTGGCGCCCTGCGCTGTGTCGGAGAGGGCTCCAACCAGAACGCGCAGGTCTTCAACTCGTACTGCGCGGTCGCCATGGCCGGACTCGGCTCGTTGCCCGACACGGTGCTGACCCGCTCCGTCATCATCCGCATGCGCAAGCGCGCCCCGAACGAGAAGGTCGAGCCCTACCGGCAGCGCGTCCACGAGAAGCAGGGCCACGCCCTGCGCGACCGCCTCGCCAAGTGGGCCGACTCCGTCCGAGACCGGGTCGCCGGCGCCTGGCCCGACATGCCTGACGGCGTCACCGACCGACCCGCCGACGTGTGGGAACCCCTGCTCGCCGTTGCGGATGCGGTCGGCGGTCACTGGCCCAAGCGGGCCCGGGAAGCTTGCCTCGAACTGATCAGCGCAGCCCACGACAACGACGAAGCCTCCCTCGGTGTCCGGCTCCTCATCGACCTGCGCGACAAGGTGTTCTGCGGCATCGACCGGATGCCGACCTCCGCGGTCATCGAATGCCTGCTCCGCATGGACGACGCGCCATGGGGAGACCTGGACGACAAGCCGATCAACGCCCGCACCCTGGCCCGGCTGCTCGGTCAGTACGTCACCCCCGCCAACAAGCCGATCAAGCCGCGCGGCATCCGCACCCCGTCCGGCTTCCCCAAGGGCTACTACGCGGAAGACCTCACGGACGCCTGGACGCGGTACTGCCCTCCCTCCCTCGGAGAATCCGCCACGTCCGCCACGCCGCCACACCCCAGGTCATGAGGGGTGAATCCGTGGCGGATACCGCCCCCGGCATCCGCCACACGCCCGCAGAAACCGCCACACAGCCCACCGTCGCCGGCTGACCGACCCGGCCCTGTAGGTGCCGCCACACCTGCTCGATGTGGCGGCACCTATCCGCCACAAAACCGCTATCCGCCACATGATCAAGGCTCTGACCTGCGATGTGGCGGCGTGGCGGACGTGGCGGATCCCTGGAAGCAAGGCAGAACCCAACTTCGACAGGAGTCGCAGGATGGCGCGCCCCCAGATGCTCAAACTCCCCGAGGTGCTGACCGAGGTCGGCATGAGCCGAGCCGCCTTCTACCGAATGCGGGCCCGCGGCCAGGGTCCCCGCCTGATCAAGCTCCCCAACGGTCAACTTCGCGTGCGCCGCCAGGACCTCGATTCCTGGCTGGAGTCCTGCGAGCAGTACGCCGCCTAATCCACCCGCGACCGCCCGGAGGGGCCCGCCTGGCAAGGCGGGCCCCTCCGGCATGGAGAGACATGCTGACGTACGACGTGCAGATCTGGTCGATCCGGACCCGCAAGGACCGCCCCAAGCCGTTCGAGTTGCGATGGCGCGTGGGACCTCGCCCGCACTCGAAAAGCTACAAGCTCAAGGCGCAGGCAGACGGCCGGCGTTCCGAACTGATGACGGCCCTCCGCAATGGGCAACAGTTCGATGAGGACAGTGGACTGCCCGCGGACGAACTGGACGCGCTCAACACGCCTACCTGGTACGAGCACGCCAAGGCCTATGCCCTCATGAAGTGGCCGAAGGTAGCGGCCAAGCACCGAGCCAGCATCGCGGAAGCCCTCGCCGTCGTCACTCCGGCGTTCGTATCGTCATCGCGTGGCATGCCGGATCGGGCGTTGCTCCGTGAGGCTCTGTACGGCTGGGCTTTCCGCGCAACGCTGACGGCGGAGACTGGGGTCGTCTCCCGCGCAGATGCAGAGACTCCCCCGCCTGACGTAGCGGAGGCTCTCGCTTGGATCGCCAAACACTCACTCAAGGTCACTGAGGCCGCCAAGCCCGAACGTATGCGGGCCGGCCTGGATGCCCTGTCGCTCAAGATGAACGGGCAACCCGCAGCGGACAACACCGCAGCCCGCAAGCGAATGGTTCTCAGCAACGCCATGCGGTACGCCGTGGAGCGGGGCACCCTGGCGACCAATCCCCTGCTGCGGATCGACTGGACCCCACCTGCCAGGGATGACGAGGTGGACTTCCGTTACGTACCCAACCCGAAGCAGACGGCCGCGCTCATCTCTGCCGTGCGTCAGCAAGGCACGAGGGGCGCTCACCTCGCCCCATTCTTCGGGTGCCTCTACTACGCGGCCATGCGCCCGTCGGAAGCCGCTGCGTTGCGCAAGGCGGACTGCCACCTGCCCGAATCGGGATGGGGGGAACTGATCCTCGCCGGCAGCCGACCAGAAGTCGGCTCCGGCTGGACCGACGATGGTGCCTCGTACGAGCAGCGCGGGTTGAAGCGTCGGGCCCGCAAGGCGACGCGCCCTGTGCCCATCCCGCCCGTGCTCACCGCAATGCTGCGCGACCACATCGAGGCATTCGGCACGACTGAGGACGGGCACCTGTTCCGGGCGGCCCGCGGTGGTCGCGTGCGATCCACGGAGTACTGCGATCTATGGGACATCGCACGCGAGCAGGCGCTCACCAAGGAAGAGGAGGGCTCACCCCTGGCCGCCGTGCCCTACTCGTTGCGGCATGCCGGCGTCTCCCTCTGGATCAATTCCGGCGTTGATCCGGTCGAGGTGGCGCGGCGCGCGGGCCACAGTCTCACTGTGCTGTTCCGCTTCTACGCGAAGATCCTGCGTGGTGGTCAGTCGCATGCGAACAGGCTGATCGACAAGGGTCTGAGCACCGACGATGAGGGCTGATCCTGGCCCACGCATGGCCCACACGGGCTGATCCACGGCGGGAATCCGGCGACTCGCGGTGAGACAGGGTGAACGCCAGAAGGGGTGTCTCCAAACCGGAGACACCCCCTCTGACCAGCACCTACGCTGACCTGGGCGGAGAGTGTGGGATTTGAACCCACGGTGACATCGCTGCCACGACGGTTTTCAAGACCGTTCCCTTAGGCCGCTCGGGCAACTCTCCCCGCGCCGCGTGCCCCGGAGGGGGCGTTGGCGCGGGGACAGCCTAACGGGTCGGGTCAGCTGGTGCTGTCGCCCTTGCGCTCGCCGAGGGTGAGGGTGGCGGTGCGGGTCTGGCCGTCGCGGGTGTAGGTGACGTCGACCTTCTCGCCCGGCTGGTGCTGCCAGATCTCGCCGATGAGGGTGGGGGAGGAGTCGACCACCGTGTCGTCGAACTTGGTGATGATGTCGCCGGAGCGCAGCCCGGCCTTCTCGGCGGGGCCGCCCGCGGTGACCGCGCTGGGGCCGGTGGCGATCTTGGCGCCCTCGCCGTTGTAGCTGGAGTCGACGCTCACGCCGATGACCGGGTAGATCGGCTGGCCGGTCTTGATCAGGTCCTCGGCGACGCGGCGGGCCTGGTCGATCGGGATCGCGAAGCCGAGGCCGACGCTGCCCGCCTGGGAGGTGCCGTCGCTGCTGCCGGTCGACTGGATCGCGGAGTTGATGCCGATGACGGCGCCCTCGGAGTTGAGGAGGGGGCCGCCGGAGTTGCCGGGGTTGATGGAGGCGTCGGTCTGTATGGCGCTCATGTAGGACGCGTTGGAGCCTTCGCCGTCGCTGGAGGCGATGGGGCGGTGCAGCGCGCTGACGATGCCGGTGGTGACGGTGCCGGAGAGGCCGAACGGGGCGCCGATGGCGATGGTGGAGTCGCCGACCGCGACCTTCTCGGAGTCGCCGACGGCGAGCGGGGTGAGCTGGTCGGGGCTGACCCCCGTGAGCTTGATGACGGCGACGTCGTAGCCCTGGGCGCGGCCGACGACCTCGGCGTCGTACTTCTTGCCGTTGGAGAACGTGGCGGTGAGCTTGCCGCCGTCGGCCGCGGGGGCGACCACGTGGTTGTTGGTGAGGATGTGGCCTTCCTTGTCGTACACGAAGCCGGTGCCGGTGCCGCTCTCCTGGCTGCCGGAGGCCTCGATGGTGACGACGCTGGGAAGGGACTGCCGGGCGATGCCGGCGACGGAGTCGGCGGCCCGGCTGAGGTCCTTGGGGTTGCCCGCGACGGAGATCGTGGTGGACCCGCTGTCGTTGCGGTCGGCGGCCCAGAAGCCGATGCCGCCGCCGATGCCGCCGGCGACCAGCGCGGCGACGAGGACGGCCGCGATCAGCCCGCCGTTGCCGCGCTTGCGCGGCGTCTCGGGGGCTGCCGGCACGGGCGCGCCCCAGACCGGGCCGCCGGGGCCGCCCGGACCCGCGGGCGCGCCGAAGGGCTGGGTCGGCGGAACCGCGGGCGGCGCGGCCGGGTGCGCGGCGTACGGACCGGCGTGCGGAGCCGCGTGGTGCGCGGCGGCGTGCGGCGGGGCGGCGTGGTGGTGCGGCGCCGGGGCATGCGGGGCCGCGTGGTGCGGGGCTACGTGCGGCGCGGCCGCAGGCTGCGGCGCCGGGGGCTGCACGGGGGGCGCGGCGGCCTCGGCCGGAGCCGCGTCGGCGGGCTTCGCGTCCGGGGCCGGGGCCGCAGCCGGGGTCGGCGCCGGGGTCGGCGCCGCGTCGGCGGGAGGAGCGTCGGGCGCCTCGGCCACGGCAGGCGCCGCGGGCGCGGCCTGCGGCGGCGCGGGAGGTGCAGCGGGAGCGGCGGGCTCAGCGTCGACGGGCGGCTGCGCCGGCTGCGTTGCCGGGACCGGACCGACCTCGTTCTCGGTGCTCACGGCTGTATCTCCTCCGGGATATGCGTTGTATGCCGTGCGTACGGTTGCGGTCACGGAGACGTACGACGGCCGACAGGATGGGGCCAGCTTTGCCCACCGGTTGTCAGACCACCGTAAACAGTCGCGAGCGGCGTCCGTGGTACGACCGGGCGGATGGCACGATAGCCCGGTGACCCAAGACCGCGCGATCCAGGTCGTCGCCCACCGCGGTGCCTCCGAGGACGTCCCGGAGCACACACTCGCCGCGTACCGGAAGGCGATCGAGGACGGCGCGGACGCCCTGGAGTGCGATGTGCGTCTCACCGCCGACGGCGTGCTGGTCTGCGTCCACGACCGCCGGGTGAACCGCACCTCCAATGGCCGGGGCGCCGTTTCGGCCATGGAGCTCGCCGATCTGCGGGCGCTGGACTTCGGGTCGTGGAAGGGGCAGCACACCGACGCCGAGGTGCCGGACCGCTTCGACGCCGACCAGGACGAGGCGAGCCGGGTGCTGACCCTGGAGCGGCTGCTGGAGCTGATCGCGGACACCGGCCGGCGGATCGAGCTCGCGGTGGAGACCAAGCACCCGACCCGCTGGGCGGGCCAGGTCGAGGACCGGCTGCTGCACCTGCTGGACCGTTTCGGCATGCTGCGCCCGCCGGCGGACGAGCCGCCGCGCGTGCGGGTGATGAGCTTCTCCTCGCGTTCGCTGCGCCGGGTCCGGCTGGCCGCGCCCGAGCTGCCGACCGTCTTCCTCATGCAGTACGTACTGCCCCGGCACCGCGACGGCCGGCTGCCGGCGGGGGTGGGGATCGCCGGGCCGAGCATCCGCATCCTGCGGTCGCATCCGGGATACGTGGAGCGGCTGCACCGGGCCGGGCACCGCGTGCACGTGTGGACGGTCAACGAGCCGGAGGACGTCGAACTGTGCGCGCGGCTCGGCGTCGAGGCCGTCATCACCAATCGCCCCAAGCAGGTGCTGGCCCAACTCGGCCGCTAGGCAAGGGCGGTGGAGCGCACCGCTCCGTTCGGGTCCTCACGGGTTCCGGAACTCGGCGCGCACCGGCGCGTTCGGTGCCCGTTCGATCGCTGTCTGTGCACCAAGAGATCGCTGTTGGCCGGTTTCCGGCGTGAAACGAGAGGGCATCCATCCGGTGGCGTGGGGTGAAGGAGGTCTCGGGGGTGGCGTTGGTGGTGGCCCAGGAGGTGCCGACGTCCTCGACCATGGCCCTGCCGCATGGTCCGACGGGTGTCGCTGAGGCGCGGCGCAGGCTGCGCAAGGAACTGTGTGCGTACGAGGTTCCGGAGCCGGTCGTCGACGACGCGGTGCTGATCCTCTCGGAGTTGCTCAGCAACTCCTGCCGGCACGCCCGTCCGCTGGGCGAGGACGAGTCCTCGGCGGCCGGCGGCAGCGGTATCCGCGCCGCGTGGCGCATCGACGAGGACGGGCTGCTGACGGTCGAGGTGACCGACGGCGGCGGTCCGACCCGCCCGCTTCCGGCCAGTCCCTCGCTCACCGCGCGCGGCGGCCGGGGACTGGGCATCGTCCGCAGTCTGTCGCTGCGCTGGGGGGTGCGGGACGCGCCCGGCGAGGTCACGGTCTGGGCGATGCTCGCGGTGCGCAGCCGGCACGCGCGGCGCGACGGCCTGGCGCCGCAGATCGACATCCCGGTCGGATTCGCGGACGCCTTCGAGGACCTTCCCTGACGACGGCCCGACCCCGCCGCGGCCTCCGGCCGCACGGCACCGGGCCCCGCCCCGGTCGCGACCTCCGCTGACGGAAGGGCACGTGGCGCTAGGCTCACGGCCGGAACACCGCCGTTACCGGGAGAGATCGAGCCATGGCGAACAAGCGCCCGACGAAGACGAAGGCCCCCGCCCGCCCCGCGCAGCTCGCCGACGGGGAGATCCCCGTCGTCGGTGCCCGGGAGCCCTGCCCCTGCGGTTCCGGGCGGCGCTACAAGGCCTGCCACGGACGGGAGGCGTCGCACGCGGTGGCGGAGCTGGTGCGGCGGCCGTTCGAGGGGCTGCCGGGCGAGTGCGACTGGGTGGCGCTGCGCGAGCTGGTGCCCGCGGCGACGGCGGAGCTGAAGCTGAAGGACGGGCTGCCCGAGGGCGTGCCCATGGTGACGCTGGCGACCGTACTGCCCATGGCCTGGCCCGGGTTGCGCCGGGACACCGGCCAGGTGCTGCTGGGCCTGCAGAACGAGACGGCCTCCGGGGACATCAGCCGCGACCTCGCGGAGACGCTGCTGCGCGCGCTGACGGCGGAGCCGGGCCACCCGGTGGACGGGATCCGGCCGGCGCCGTCCGGTCCGCGGCTTCAGGACGTGCTGGACCTGGACGCGCCGTTCGAGCCGGTGGTGCACACCGGGTTCGAGTTCTGGCTGGAGAACGCGGACGCCGCCACCGGCGAGGTCGCCGCCTCGCTGGAGCGGGCGAACGCGGCCGTGATCCCGACCGTGCGGCTGACCGGCGTGGACGCCGCGTACTGGTGCCAGACCCCGGAGAAGAACCACCTTCGCTGGGTCATGCCGCACCCGGAGGAGCGGCTGCTGGACGCGCTCGCGCGGCTGCACGCGGCCGGTGTCTCGTCGCTGGGCGAGGGCACGCGGCTGGTCGGCTCGTTCCGGGCGCACGGTCTGGTCGTCCCGGTGTGGGACCTGCCGGTGGGCGTGTCCGCGGAGGAAGTGGAGAAGCCGGCGGCGGCTTTCGGCGAGCGGCTGGCCGAGGTGCTGGAGCTGGACACCCCGCTGTCCGCGGACGAGCGCCGGGCGCGCAGCGGCCTCACGAACCGGCAGATCACGCTGAGTTGACACTCAGTGACAGCAGTGTGACAGTGTGAAGATCGTCGTGGTGATCCTGGTCACAGCCACCCCGTTCAGGGGTGAAACAGGGGCCGGAACCCGCGCACCCGGATTTGCGTTCGGGCGAAGTCTTGTTACCGTTTGAACAGTCCGGTCGCTGGTGCATCCCCCGTCGCCAGCGACCGGACGTTTCATTGTGCGGACCCGCTGCGCAGCAGCGGACGTTCCGCGTTCTCCACGGCGATCTCCGCCACCGCCATGTACGGCTCCGCGCCCTCCGGCACCGGCACCGTCCGCTCCCGCGGCGTCTCGCAACTCCCGCTGCCCAGCGCCGCGTCGATGGCACAGCGTGCCTGCACGGAACGGCCGTCGGGGAGCAGCAGGG
This sequence comes from Streptomyces sp. NPDC088732, assembly GCF_044751205.1. Classification (NCBI taxonomy): domain Bacteria; kingdom Bacillati; phylum Actinomycetota; class Actinomycetes; order Kitasatosporales; family Streptomycetaceae; genus Streptomyces; species Streptomyces sp. NPDC088732. The sequence goes on along the minus strand of NZ_JBIVLI010000009.1, from coordinate 99,202 downwards.
TCAGCACGCCGTCCAGCCGCTTGCCCGTGGTGTTGTCCCAGTACGTGCGCGCCCATGTGTCGCCCTCGGCGACGACGGTGCAGGTCTGCGCCCGCAGCCCCTGCGGGGACACCGACTTCGGACCGCAGGATGCGGTCTGGCGTTCGGTTTCGGCCGACTTGGAGAGCCCGCCCAGCAGTTCGGAACCGCTGGACAGCAACCCGCCCTCGGTATCGGCGGACACCGGTTCGACAGGGACGAAGGAGCCCGTGCCGGCGGCGGCCGGGACGACCAGTGCGGCCGCCGCGACGACACAGACGAGGGCCAGCATCCGAAGGTTCGACGCGCGCATCATGCGCCGAACATAGCGGGAGAAAAGGGCGCTATACCCCGGGCCACGGGCAGTTGGCCGCCCCGTGGCCCGGCTCCTACCCGAAAGAGTGATCGCGCAGGGGTCTCAGTACGAGAGCCGGCTGCCGTCCGGTGCCGTGCGTCCCGCCTGCACCAGCGTGTCGACAATCACCCGCACCTGCGGCAGCCACGGCGCCCGCTGCCCCGGGTCCACGACCGGCCGCCGCTCCCAGCGCGCCCCGCCGGCCGCGACGGGCGACGGCGGCAGCACCGTGTAGCCGCCCTGGCCGTGGAAGCGCAGCGAGGTCGGCACCCACTCGTGCCGGTCGAGCAACTCCCCCAGTTCCTCCAGGGAGTACGGCTCCACCAGGACCACGACGCGGGTCGGGGTGGCCACCACCGGACCGGTGCGCACCCCCCGCTTGGCGAGCACGCCGAGCGCCCGCGCCCCCGCGACGGCCGGCAGGCTGACCGCGGAGACGGACCCGCCGGTGGCGAGGACGACAGGCTGACCGGGGTGGTTCGACCACCACCAGCGCACCATCCGCGGGTCGCGGGTGGCCGCCAGGAGTCCGGGGTCGTGCGGATGGGCGCCGGGCACCGGGCAGTCGGGGCGCAGGCAGGCGCAGCCGCCCCGCCCGTCCGTCCCGGCTCCGGGCACCACGGGCCATTGCCACTGCTCGGCGCAGGTGAGCGCCGCGCGCAGCAGCTCCGGACTGCTCTTGCGTCGCTTTCCGAGGATCTCACGCATCCGCGCTCGTTCCTTTCCGTTGGCGCTCAGGGATCTGCCCATGACACAACGTAATCTGGAACACACCGCTTACGAGGCAGCGCATCACGTCTCGAGCCGAGCGTGGAACGTGGCGGGGGGTGGCGCACACATGGCGCTTGTTCGTCCAGGGTGTGCTGCGTACTGCGATTCCGTGGTTTCGGTGGTGCTCCGCGTGCGGTCCCGCTGGCTGTGCAACACCCCGCCGTGGGGGGAGGGTCGGCCGTCGCCGTCTAAGACGCTCGGGCCGGGCGCCGGGTTCCTGAGGCCGCCAACTCCCATCCCGTACGTACCCACTGCTGTGGATATGACGCACTGTCGAACCCCTCCAGTCGACAACTAATTGTGGCACGGGGCGCCCTTTTCCAGCCATAGTCGTGCAACCCTTACGGCGCATCGACACCACCGCACCTACCTGGGCAATCCTGGACACGCCCCTGAGGAGGCGGTAGAAGGTAATGCATTGATAGCGGCGCAGAACGACTTGGGGGTTTGCGATGCTATTGACACAAATGCGCTGCTCTGCGGAGCCGCCGCCGTATCGCGTCAAAGGTCGCGAAAGCCGGCGACCATGAGTGCGGCGGGCCTTCCGAAAGTGGCCGGAATCAACCCACCCATTCCGACATCCGCGCACACTGCCGCGCCCGCGGTCGAACAGCAATCCCACCCGGACCAGCTGCCCGAGCAGGCCGGGACGGACGAACCGGCCGGTCAACCCGGCTCGCCGCAGGACGGCTTGGCGTCGTGGGCCGAGGACCTGACGACGCTGCACGAGCTGTCCGAACGCCTCGCCCGCACCTCCTGCGTCGAGGACGCGCTGCGCGAAGTGCTGCACGCGGGCGGCACCTTGACCGGCGCCCGGCGCGGGCTGGCCGCCGTGGGCCCGGCCACCGTCACCGGGCTCGGGCTCTGCCCCGCGGAGCTTGGCGCGCTGGAGACCGTCCCGCTGCCCGCCTCCCCCGGGACCGTGCCGGCCGAGGAGATCCACCCCGACCTCTGCCACGAGCCGGGCCTGGACCCGCGCCACCGCGAGGTCGCCGTACGGCTCGGCCTCGGCGCCAGCTACGCGGTGCGGCTGGCCACGGACAGCGCCGGGCGGCTCGGGTCGGCGGTGTGGTTCTACGACGAGCCCGCCGAACCGGGCGAGCGGCTGCGCCGCCTCATCGGCCTGTACTGCCGCCACGCCACCGAGCACCTGGCCCGGCTGGTCGAGCTGGACCACCTGAGGGCCACCACGGCCGCCCTGCGCGCGCAACTGCTGCCCACCCGCCTGCCCCGGATCCCCGGGGTCCGGCTGGCCGTCACCCACGTCGCGGCGCCCCATGGCGGGGGCGACTGGTACGACGCGATGGCACTGCCGGAGGGCGCCCTCGGGCTGTCCGTCGGCGGGGTCACCGGCTCCGGCACAGGCACGGTGGGCGCGATGGGACGGCTGCGGGCGGCCCTGCGGGCGTACGCGGTGATGGAGGGCGAGGACCCGGTCGCGGTGCTGTCCGACCTGGAGCTGCTGCTGCGGCTGACCGAGCCCGCGCGCTCGGCGACCGCGCTGTACGCCTACGTCGACCCCGCCGCCCGCCGGATCGCGCTGGCCGGGGCCGGGCACTGCCCGCCGCTGGTCGTCGGCGAGCGCCGGGTGGAGTTCGTGGAGACCTCGCTGTCGGCGCCGCTGGGCATGCTCAGCTGCTGGGAGGCGCCCGGCGCCGAGCTGCGGGCACTGCCCGGCGAGACGCTGCTGCTCTACACCGACGGGCTGCTGCACCGCACCGGCGACGCCACCGACCGGGCCGTCGCACGGCTGCACGCCGCGGCCTCGGGCGCCCCGCGCGCCGTACGGGAGGACCCGGCCCTGCTGGCCGACCACGTCCTGCGCACACTGCTGCCCGACGGCCGCGGTGCCGAGGACAGCAGCGAGGACCTCGTCCTGCTGGCCGCCCGCTTCGACTGACCCACTTACGATGGGTGGGTCTACAGCGAGGAGGCATGACGTGGCCGAGGACCGCGCTCCGGAGAACCCGGAAGGCGACGAGCCCATCAAGCAGCGGAAGAACGGCCTGTACCCGGCCGTCTCCGACGAGCTCACCCAGGTGATGAAGTCGGGCTGGGCCGACACGGAACTGCGTGACCTGCAGCCCATGGAGCAGGCCGCGTACGCCGCCAAGCGGCGGGCCGCCCTGTCCGCCCGCTTCCCGGGCGAGCGGCTGGTCGTCCCCGCCGGCAACCTGCGGACCCGCGCGAACGACACGGAGTACCCCTTCCGTGCCGGCACCGAGTACGTGCACCTGACCGGCGACCAGACGCAGGACGCCGTCCTGGTCATGGAGCCCAACGGTGACGCAGGTCACGATGCGACCGCCTACCTGCTGCCCCGGTCCTCCCGGGAGAACGGCGAGTTCTGGCTCGACGGCCAGGGCGAGCTGTGGACCGGCCGCCGGCACAGCCTGGCGGAGGCCCAGGTGCTGCTCGGGGTGCCGTGCGCCGACGTGCGCAAGGCCGCCGACGCGCTGCGCGAGGCGACCGGCCCGGTGCGGGTCGTGCGCGGCTACGACGCCGGCATCGAGGCCGCGCTGACCGACAAGGTCACCGCGGAGCGCGATGCCGAGCTGAAGGAGTTCCTGTCCGAGCTGCGGCTGGTCAAGGACGAGTGGGAGATCGGCGAGCTGCAGAAGGCCTGCGACTCCACCGCCCGCGGCTTCGAGGACGTCGTCCGCGTCCTGGACAAGGCCGAGGCGACGTCCGAGCGCTACATCGAGGGAACGTTCTTCCTGCGCGCCCGCGTCGAGGGCAACGACATCGGCTACGGCTCCATCTGCGCCGCCGGCCCGCACGCCTGCACGCTGCACTGGGTCCGCAACGACGGCCCGGTGCGCTCGGGCGACCTGCTGCTGCTGGACGCCGGTGTGGAGACGCACTCCCTCTACACCGCCGACGTCACCCGCACGCTGCCGGTGAACGGCACGTACAGCGACATCCAGCGCAAGGTCTACGACGCCGTGTACGACGCCCAGGAGGCCGGCATCGCAGCCGTCCGCCCCGGCGCCGCGTACCGTGACTTCCACGACGCCGCGCAGCGCGTGCTGACGGAGAGGCTCGTCGAGTGGGGCCTGGTCGAGGGTCCCGTCGACCGCGTCCTGGAGCTCGGCCTCCAGCGCCGCTGGACCCTGCACGGCACCGGTCACATGCTCGGCCTCGACGTGCACGACTGCGCTTCGGCCCGCACCGAGACCTATGTCGACGGCACGCTGGAGCCCGGTGTGGTCCTCACCGTCGAGCCCGGTCTGTACTTCCAGGCCGACGACCTGACGGTCCCGGAGGAGTACCGGGGGATCGGCGTGCGCATCGAGGACGACATCCTCGTCACCGCCGACGGCAACCGGAACCTCAGCGCGGGCCTGCCGCGCAGCTCCGACGAGGTCGAGCGCTGGATGGCCGGCCTGCGCGGCTGAGCCACGGCACGCGGACGGTGCCCCCGTTCCGTCCCGACGGGACGGGGGGCCGCCCGCACCGGCGCAAGGACCGCCCGCGGACGGGCGGTTGACGCCGTACCGGGACGGACCGGCTCAGGACACCCTGAGCAGGGCGTCGTCCCGCCACTTGAGGATCTTGTCGAAACTGACCACCGCCCCGTGACCGGGCCGGTTGTGGAAGTGGACATGGTCCACCAGCGCCTCGATCAGGAACAGCCCGCGGCCGTGCTCGGCGTGCTGGTCCTTCTTCGACAGCGGTCGTACGGCATGGTGCGTGCGGCGCAGGTCCGGGGCGAAGCCCGGTCCGGAGTCCGCCACCTCGATGCGGCAGCGGTCGCCCTCGATACGGGCCGTCACCCGGTACTCGCCGTGACTCGCGTGCTCAACAGCGTTGGCACAGGCCTCGCTGAGGGCCACGGACAAGTCGTACGAGATGTCGGGGTCCACCCCGGCGGTCTCCATCGTCCCCAGCAGGAGCCGACGGGCGAGCGGAACGCTCGCAGCCTCGCGCCGCAAATGGAGGGACCACCAGATGCTCATGCTCAGCCTCCTGGCTGCGGCTCGACATACCGATACGTATTGCCCCGAAACACGGTCGGTAAGCGTGGTGTTGACGTGATGACGCCCATACGGCCGATGCCCGGCCCCGGCACACGGGTGTACGCGGGCGGCCGGAGCTCATAGCACACCCCGCCGAGATGCGAGACCCCCTGCATACGAACGGGGGGTACGGTGAGATGATGACGCCCGTCATGGCCTCTCCTGTGCGCGTCGGCGCCGATCTGCGACTGCTGCGGGCCGCGGTGTTCACCGCGGTCTGCGTCACGCTGTCCGCGGTCGCGCACTCCCTCGCCTCGGGCCATGCGGTGCCCGGCTGGTCGCTGGCGGCCGGCTGGGTGGCGGTCTTCGCCGTGGCGGCGCCGCTCGCGGGACGGGAGCGCTCGCTCCCGGGGATCTCCGCGGGCCTGGCCGGCGGACAGCTCTCCCTGCACGTGCTGTTCAACGCGGGCGGGGTGTGCGCCCCGGGCGGCGCCCCCCGGACCGGCGGGATCCTGGAGATCGCCGGTCGGCTGATCTGCGGCCAGCGGGCCCAGCCGCTCTCCGGTATGGGCGGCATGAGCCACATGAGCGGTATGGCCGGCATGGGCGGCATGACGCACGCTCACACCGAGAGCACGATGCTCGCCTACAGCCAGCCGATGCTGCTCGGCCACCTGCTCGCCGCGCTCGCCGCGGGCTGGCTGCTGCGCCGCGGCGAGGCCGCGCTGTGGCGGATGATCGCCCTCGGCGCACGGGGTCTCGCCGAACTCACCGGCGCCGCCCTGCGGCACGCCGTCGCGCTGGTGCGCGCCCTGGTCGCCGGGGCGCCCGACGCGCCGTCCGCCGCGGCCGGCCCGCGCCGCCGCGTCGCCGACTCCGTGCCGCCGCACACCGTTCTGCTCCGGCACAGCCTCGCCCGTCGCGGACCTCCGGCGTACGCCCTCGCGGTCTGAACGCGACCCGCTCCACGGACGTAGGGAGACGGAGTCGCGTGCCGCACGCGTGCCATCCGTCACCCTCACACCTTCACCCGTGGAGTGTCTGCACCCATGAACGCCCTGAACTCCAAGAGCACCGCCGTGCGTCGCGCCGTCGCCGTCGCCGGACTCAGTGGAGCGGCCGTCCTCGCCGCCGCCGTGCCCGCCTTCGCGCACGTCTCCGTCCAGCCGAACTCCGCCGTCAAGGGCGGCTACAGCACGGTGTCCTTCAAGGTCCCCAACGAGGAGGACAAGGCGTCGACCATCAAGGTCGAGGTCAACCTGCCGGCCGACCACCCGATCGCGTCGGTCTCCCTCCAGCCCGTCCCCGGCTGGACGGCACAGGTCGTCAAGAGCAAGCTCGCCAAGCCGATCACGAGCGACGACGGCAGCATCACCGAGGCCGTCACCAAGATCACCTGGACCGGCGGGAAGATCGCCCCGGGTGAGTTCCAGCAGTTCCCGGTCTCGCTCGGCCCGCTTCCGGACGACGCCGACCAGCTGGTCTTCAAGGCGATCCAGACGTACGACAACAAGGACGTCGTCCGCTGGATCGAGGAGCAGCAGGAGGGCCAGGAGGAGCCGGAGCACCCGGCGCCCGTGCTGACGCTGTCGGACGACTCCGAGGGCGCGTCGGACGGCCACGGCCACGGCGCCGCCGCGTCCGCCTCTCCCGCCGCCGACACCAAGGCCGGTGGCGGCGAAGGCAAGGGCACTGCCGGCGAGCAGGCCGCGTCGGCCGGCACGAGCGACACCACGGCCCGTGTGCTGGGTGTCGTCGGCATCGTCGTCGGTGTGCTGGGCGTCGGCTTCGGCGTGCTCGCCGGGCGCCGCCGCGGCGCCGGTGGCGGCACCCCCGCCGTCTGACGCAGTATCGCCGGGTGACCGCCGTGCGCGGCGGCCACCCGGCGTCGTACCGAACTTCCTGGGGAACCCTGATGCGTACCACCACCCGGGCGATCGCCGCCGCGGCCGCCGTCGCCGCGCTCGCCCTCACCCTGGCCGCCTGCGGCGGCTCGGACGGCCCGTCGGACGCCGCCGACGCCCCCCTGGTGTCCACCGACGCCACACAGAAGGCCGCGACCGTCCTGGACACGCCCTTCGACAAGCCGGACATGGTCCTCACGGACACGCACGGCAAGAAGTACGACCTGGTCGAGAAGACCGCGGGCAGGCCCACGCTGCTCTTCTTCGGCTACACCCACTGCCCCGACGTCTGCCCGACGACGATGAGCGACATCGCCATCGCCAAGTCCAAGCTGCCCAAGGCCGAACAGGCCGCGCTCACCGTGGTCTTCGTCAGCACCGACCCCGAGCGCGACACCCCGTCGCGGCTGGGTGCCTGGCTGAACGCCATGGACCCGTCCTTCGTCGGCCTGACCGGCGACTTCGCCACGATCCAGGCGGGCGCCCGCTCGCTCGGCATCGCGGTGGAGAAGCCCGTCAAGGAGAAGGACGGCAGCATCACCGTGACGCACGGCGCCGAGGTCGTGGCGTACTCGCCGAAGGACGACAAGGCGCACGCGCTCTACATGTCGGGCACCACCTCGCAGCAGTTCGCCGCCGACCTGCCGAAGATCATCCAGGGCCGGACCCCGTGAGGCGCCCGGTGATGCCGGCGGCCGCGGTCGCGGCCCTGCTGGCCCTGGCGCTCGGCGCCGCGGCCTGCGGCTCCGCACCGGACGGGCCCGAACTCGAGGTCAGCGGCGCCTACATACCGCAGCCCGCGCTCGGGGACATGGCGGCCGGCTACTTCACCGTGACCAACAGCGGTGATCAGGACGCCCGGCTGACCTCGGTCACCAGCGACCTGGCCGGCGAGGTGACGCTGCACTCCACCGCGGGCAACGCCATGCGCCGGGTCGACGCGTTCACCGTCCCGGCCGGCGGACGGCTGACCCTCGGGCTCGGCGGGAACCACCTGATGCTGGAGAAGCTCACGCACAAGCCCGTGGCCGGTGAGGAGGTGTCCGTGGAACTGCACTTCGACGACGCCGACGCCATCGACGTACGGGTCCCGGTCAAGCCGGCGGGCTATCGCCCGGGGGACTGAGGAGGGCGCCATGAAGGACATGAAAGAGCTGGCACGGGCCGGGCTGCGACTGCTGGCCGTCCCGCTGACCGTGCTCGGCCTGCTGCTCGGCGGCGCCGCGCCCGCCTCCGCGCACGCAGCGCTGGTGAGGACCGACCCGGCGGAGGGCTCGGTGGTCAAGATCGCGCCGCAGCAGGTGCGGCTGACCTTCTCCGAGGGTGTGCTGCTGGCCTCCGACGCCGTCCGCGTCCTCGGGCCGGACGGCCGCAGGGCCGACACCGGCGCCGCGAGCAACGGCGGCGAGGGCAGCAACACGGCGGTCGTCGCGCTGCGGCCGGGGCTGGGCAACGGCACGTACACCGTGGCCTGGAAGGCGGTCTCCGCCGACAGCCACCCGGTGGCGGGGGCCTTCGTCTTCTCCATCGGCGCGCCCTCGAAGACCACGGTCAGCCTGCCCGCGCAGGAGGCGGGCGGCGGTGCGGTCGGGGCGCTGTACGACGCCGGACGCTACGCCGCCTATCTCGGGTTCGCCCTGATGGTCGGCTCCGCCTTCTTCCTGGGCGTGTGCTGGCCCGGCGGCGCGCAGCTCCGGCCGCTGCGCCGGCTGGTCGCCGGCGGCTGGGCGGGCATGGTCGGCGCGACGATAGCGCTGCTGCTGCTGCGCGCCCCGTACGCGGGCGGCGGCTCCCTCGGCGACGTCCTCGACCTCGGCGCCGTGAGCGACGTCCTGGACACCCGGCCGGGCGCCGCGCTGCTGTCGCGGCTGCTGCTGCTCGCCGCGTCCGCGGTCTTCATCGCCGTGCTCTTCGGCAGCTACGCCAAGCGGGAGGACCCGGTCGAGCGCCAGGACCTCGCCTGGGGTCTGTCGATCGGCGGCGGGGTCGTGGCCGTGGGCCTCGCCGCGACATGGGCCATGGCCGAGCACGCCTCGGTCGGCATCCAGTCCTCGGTGGCCATGCCGGTCGACATCGTGCACCTGCTGGCCATGGCGGTCTGGCTGGGCGGCCTGGCCACGCTCCTCGTCGCGCTGTGGCGCGGGCTGCCGGTGGAGCGGTCGGCGGTACAACGGTTCTCGCGCATCGCCTTCTGGGCCGTGGCGGCCCTGGTCGCCACCGGCGTCTACCAGTCGTGGCGCCAGCTCGGCTCCTGGGACGCCCTGGTCTCCACCGGGTACGGGCAATTGCTGCTGGTCAAGATCGGCCTGGTCGTGCTGCTGCTGGAGCTGGCCTGGCTCTCCCGGCGCTGGACCGGGCGGCTCGCCGAGAAGGCGAAGGCCGTGCAGCCGGTACGGAGCGCGAAGGCCTCCAGGGCCGCGGCCGCCGTCGCCCAGCCGGTGGCCGCGGGGCGGGGCGGCGACCCCGCCGTCCGTACCGCGCAGCTGGCCCGGCAGGAGGCGGCGCTGGCCAAGGAGCGGGAGCGCAAGGCACGCGACGCCGACCCGGAACGTACGGGCCTGCGCAAGTCCGTGCTGGCCGAGGCCACGGTCGCGGTCGTGATCCTGGGCGTCACCACCCTGCTGACCGGGACGCAGCCGGGCCGGGCCGCCGAGGAGAGCAGCGCGGCGGCGGGGGCGACCGCCCCGGTGACCTCGGTCCCCGAACCGCTGGACGTGCGGATCCCGTTCGACACGGGCGGCCCGAACGGCAAGGGCGAGGCGGAGGTGACGCTCGACCCCGGCAGCACCGCCGAGAACGAGCTGCACCTGCTGATCACCGCCCCCGACGGCCAGGCCCGCGACGTCCCCGAGGTGAAGGTCTCCTTCACGCTCCCGGCCCAGAAGATCGGCCCGATCCCGGTCACCCTGGGCAAGGTCGACACCGGCCACTGGAGCGCGGAGAACGTCCAGATCCCGATCGCCGGGCAGTGGACGCTCGCGGTCACCGTACGGACCTCGGACATCGACCAGGTCACCCGCACCGAGACAGTGAAGATCAATTGACGAACGACCCGATCCGCCGGCCGATCTCGCGGCGCCGCCTGCTGGGCACCGCCGGCGCGGCCGGCGCCGCGGGGCTGGTCGTGGGCGGCGGCTCCGCCGTCGCGGCGAACGCGGCCCGCGACGAACCGGCGGCGCTCGCCTCGGTGGGCGCCGCACGCGTGCCCTTCCACGGCGTCCACCAGGCCGGCATCGTCACCGCGGCCCAGGCGCACGGCCACCTCGCCGCCTTCGACCTGACCGCGGACGCCGGGCGCGCGGGCGCCGCCGCGCTGCTGCGCCGCTGGTCGGCCGCGGCCGAGGCGATGACGGCGGGCCGGGCGCCCGCCGGCGACGACCAGATCGCCCTGGACGCCGGACCGGCTGCGCTGACCGTCACCTTCGGCTTCGGCCGCTCCTTCTTCGACCGGACGGGCCTGCGGTCGAAACAGCCCGAGGCGCTGGCCCCGCTGCCGCCGTTCTCCGCCGACGCGCTCGATCCGCGGCGCGGCGAGGGCGACCTGTGGATCCAGATCGGGGCGGACGACCCGCTGGTCGCCTTCCACGCGCTGCGCGTGCTGCAGAAGCAGGCCGCGGGAACGGCGGCACTGCGCTGGCAGATGACCGGCTTCAACCGCGCGCCCGGCGCCACCGTCGTCCCCCGCACGACGCGCAATCTGATGGGCCAGATCGACGGCACCAACAACCCCAAGCCGTCCGACCCCGACTTCGGGCAGCGGGTCTTCGTGCCCTCCTCCGGCGCGCCGGAGTGGATGGCCGGCGGCTCGTACGCGGTGGTCCGCCGGATCCGGATGCTGCTGGACTCCTGGGACCACCTCTCCGTGGAGCGGCAGGAACGGGTCATCGGGCGCCGCAAGTCCGACGGCGCCCCGCTGTCCGGGGGCGGCGAGGCCGCAAAGCCGGACCTGAACAGGATCGAGGCCGACGGCCGGACCTTCGCCATCGCCGCCGACGCCCACGTGCGGGTCGCCGCCCCGGAGTCCAACGGCGGCGCCGCGATGCTGCGGCGCGGCTTCTCCTACCACGACGGTTTCCGCGAGGACGGTGCCCCGGACGCCGGGCTGCTCTTCGTGGCCTGGCAGTCCGATCCGCTGACGGGCTTCGTCCCCGTGCAGCGCAAGCTCGACCGCGGCGACGGGCTCTCCCGCTTCCTGCGGCACGAGGCGAGCGGGCTGTTCGCGGTGCCGGGCGGCGCGGGCCCCGGTGAATACGTGGGGCAGCGGCTGCTGGAGGCGTAGGGCGCGCGGCCGCACCTCCCAGGGGCCCTCCGGTGAACAACCGGTGGGCCCTTCGGTTGTCCACCGCGTTATCCACAGGCCTTGGGAGCAACCTGGGGATAAGTCGACACGTCCGTGATGGCGAGTAGGGACCAGATCGACAAATCGGCACAGGGGCGCCATCACGGCACACAGGCCCCCGGGTCGGCATTCGTCAGCCCAATACCTTCGAACAACTCGATAGGGGGAAGAATTCTCACTCGAAAGGGAGTGTGAGTAGGGTTTGGCCGGGGAATCCATGGGCCCGCGACCGACCGTCGGAATGATCGACTCCACCATCCACAGTTCATCCACACCCGCTGTGGACAAGCCGGTGGAATACCCGGCCCCCTGTGGATAACCCGTCCCGCCGGACCTGCTCCAACTACCGTTGTCCACAGGGCACATGCCCTCGGGGGAGGGACGTGCGGAATTCGGTTGACGGACACTTCAACGTCATTTTCGGCTGCGGTGCATTTCCGGGGCCCCGTCTTTCAAATCGGACATAACGCTACATAAAGCACTTAACTTGTCGCGTTCGGGCCCGTCGCACCGGTAGCCTGTCCCCGTGATTGACCTTCGCCTGCTTCGTGAGGACCCCGACCGTGTGCGCGCCTCCCAGCGCGCCCGTGGAGAGGACGTCGGCATCGTCGACGCCCTGCTCTCCGCCGACGAGCGGCGCAGGTCGTCCAGTACCCGCTTCGACGAACTGCGCGCCGAGCAGAAGACGCTCGGCAAGCTGGTCCCCAAGGCGCAGGGGGACGAGCGGGCCGAGCTCCTCAAGCGGGCCGAGCAGCTGAAGGCCGCGGTCAGGACCGCCGACGGCGAGCAGCACGAGGCCGCCGAGGAGGCGCAGCGCCTGCTGCTCCAGCTGGGCAACATCGTCCACCCCGACGCCCCGATCGGCGGCGAGGAGGACTTCGTCGTCAAGGAGGTGCTCGGCACCCCGCGCGACTTCGCCGCCGAGGGCTTCGAACCCAAGGACCACATCGACCTCGGCGAACTGCTCGGCGCCATCGACGTCGACCGCGGCGCCAAAGTGTCCGGCTCGCGCTTCTACTACCTGACCGGCGTCGGCGCCCTGCTGGAACTGGCCCTGGTCAACGCGGCCATCGCCCAGGCGACCGCGGCCGGCTTCACCCCGATGCTGACCCCGACGCTGGTCAAGCCCGAGGCCATGGCCGGCACCGGCTACCTCGGCCAGGTCGAGGACGACGTGTACTACCTGGAGAAGGACGGCCTGTACCTGGTCGGCACCTCCGAGGTCCCGCTCGCCGCGTACCACATGGACGAGATCATCGACGCGGCCAAGCTGCCGCTGCGCTACGCCGGCTTCTCCCCCTGCTACCGGCGCGAGGCCGGCTCGTACGGCAAGGACACCCGCGGCATCATCCGGGTGCACCAGTTCGACAAGGTGGAGATGTTCGTCTTCACCCGCCCCGAGGACGCCGAGGCCGAGCACGAGCGCCTGCTGGAGTGGGAGAAGCAGTGGCTGACCTCGCTGGAGCTGCCGTTCCGGGTGATCGAGCTGGCCTCGGGCGACCTCGGCTCCTCCGCGGCGCGGAAGTTCGACTGCGAGGCGTGGATCCCGACCCAGGGCAAGTACCGCGAGCTGACCTCGACCTCGAACACCACCGAGTTCCAGGCCCGCCGGCTGTCCGTCCGGATGCGCGACGAGAACGGCACGCGCGCCCTGGCCACCCTCAACGGCACCCTGTGCGCCATCCCGCGCACGATCGTCGCCATCCTGGAGAACCACCAGCAGGCCGACGGCTCGATCCGGGTCCCCGAGGTGCTCCGCCCGTACCTGGGCGGCCGTGAGGTGCTGGAGCCGGTGGCCAAGTGACTCCCCCGCTCCCCTACGGCCTGGTCGCGACCGATCTCGACGGCACGCTGCTCGGCCCCGACCACACCGTCTCCGAGCGCTCGCGCCGGGCGCTGGCCGCGGCCGCCGCGGCGGGTGCCGCGCACGTCGTCGTCACCGGGCGCCCGGTCGCCCGCACCCGGCACGTGCTGGAGTCGCTGGGCTACGAGGGCCTCGCGGTGTGCATGCAGGGCGCGCAGGTGTACCACGCGGGCGAGCGGCGGCTGCTGACCTCGGTCACCCTGGACCGGCAGACGGCGCGGCAGGCGCTGGAGAAGATCGAGGCGGCGACCGGCCGGCTGGCCGTGGCCGCCGCCCTCGACGGCATGGACGGCGACATCGTCCTCGGTCCCGGCTACGAGCTCTTCGAGTCGGAGCTGCCGGTGGGCCAGGTCGACGTGCTGGACGAGCTGTGGACGGCGCCGATCAGCAAGCTGTACATCCAGCACCCGCAGCTGAGCGACGACGAACTCGCCGAGGCGGCCACCGCGGCCGCCGGCGGCCTGGTCGGGGTCGTGATGTCGGGCGCCGGCATCGTCGAACTGCTGCCGCTGGGGCTGTCCAAGGCCAGAGGCCTGTCGCTGGCCGCCCGTCGGCTGGGCCTGACCGCCCCGGACACCATCGCCTTCGGCGACATGCCCAACGACCTGCCGATGCTCGAATGGGCCGGGTACGGCGTCGCCATGGGCAACGCCCACGCGTCGCTGAAGTCCGTCGCCGACGAGGTCACGGCCTCCAACGCCGAGGACGGCATCGCGGTGGTTCTGGAGCGGCTCTTCCCGGCTGCGTGAGCCCGCGGCAGGCGAGTCCGATCAGCAGCGCGGTGACGTGCCCGAGGTCGGTGTACGTCCGTCCGGGTTGCAGCAGCGGGTAGACGAGGCCGCCCGCGACGGCCGCGAGGTACGCCCAGCGCCACGGGGGAGGCAGCAGGTACGTGAGCACGCCCGCCACCCCGGCGAGCCCGTAGCTCACCCCGATGTCGACGGTGTGCGCCAGCGACGGGGACAGCCGGTCGGCGTGGATGCCGAGGAAGACGGCCTGCTGGCTGATGAGGGTCGCGCCGACGTGGGCGACGGCGACGACGGCGAGCCAGCGGCGGGTGCCGAGCCGGCGCTCGGCGGGGGCGTGCACGATCTCGTAGAAGAGGAAGTACACCAGGAAGGCCGGCGGGGACTCGATCCACAGCGCGCTGACGATCAGTACGCGGACCGGGTGGCTGCCCAGCTCTTCCAGGTTGGTGCTGTTGTGGTGCAGCAGGAAACCGCGGAGGTGCGGCGGGACCGCCGCGAGGACGCCGCTGGTCACCGCCAGGACGAGCAGCCAGGTGTGGGTGCCGGGGGTGGCGCGCACCCAGGCGCGGGCCTGCGCGAACAGCAGGCGCGCCGTGTCGCCCGGAGCGACACGGCGTCGCCTGCCGCCGGCGTCGTGCGCCGGCTCGTTCGATGCCATCCCCACCATCTTGGGGCAGGGACGGCCGAGGCACTCAGCCGGTTCAGGCCGCCTTGATCGCCGAGACGTCGAAGGTGAGCTTGACCTTGTCGCTGATCAGGACGCCGCCGCCCTCGAGGGCCGCGTTGTAGGTCAGGCCCCAGTCGGCGCGGTTGACGGTGGTCGCACCCTCGAAGCCGACGCGCAGGTTGCCGTACGGGTCGGTGGCCGAGCCGTTGAAGGTGAAGTCGATGGAGACCGGCTTGGTGGTGTCCTTGATGGTGAGGTCACCGTGCATGCGGTAGGTCTCGGCGTCGACCTGCTCGGCGGAGCTGCTGCGGAAGGTGATCTCCGGGTGGGCGGCGGCGTCGAAGAAGTCGCCGGTGCGCAGGTGCTCGTCGCGCTGGGCCTGGTTGGTGTCGATGCTGACGACCTTGATCTTCAGCTCGGCGGAGGAGTTGGCCGGCTTGGTGCCGTCGAGCTTCAGCGAGCCCTCGTACTCCGTGAACTGGCCGCGCACGGTGGTCACCATGGCGTGGCGGACGGAGAACCCGATCTCGCTGTGGGTCGGGTCGATCGTGTACTCGCCGGTCAGGTTCGCCAGGTCGGCGGTGGCCACGGCGTTCGCGGTGCCCGTGGTCTCGGCGTCGGTCTTGCGGCTGAACAGGCCCATGATGGCTTACTCCTCGTCGGGGGTGGTTGGTTTATGTTTCAACCTCTTGCACCGTAGCGCCATTCCCTTGAATTCTCAAGGAGGAGTGTGACGGAGCCCACTTTCGAGGGAACACCAGGAACCGCCTCCGGCGCCGGGCACGGGCGGCGAGGCGCAGGTCGATGCGCCGGGCGAGCTCCGGGCGGAAGAGGGCGACGAGCAGCCCCAGTGCGACCAGGAACACACCGACAGCACAGAGCAGCGGACTCTCGGACGTCACTCAGCACATCAGACAATCCGATGTGCGGCGACGCGAGGAAACAAGGCCGCCCGGGCGGTGAGAACCACCCGGGCGGCCCAGTTCGCGGCACGGCGGGGCTACTCCTCGCCGGCCAGCGTCAGGGCGCGCATCCGCTGCGCCGCGTAGCCGGTGGCCAGCACGGTGACGCCGATCAGCAGCACCACCGCCAGCGGCAGCCCCACGTCCGACGTGATCTGCCCCTCGCCCGCGATCCGCTGGGCCAGCGCCAGCGCCCACTGCTGCACGCTCAGCGTGCGCGCGCCCGGCACCAGCGAGCCGATCAGCGACTCCCAGATCAGCGCGTACACCAGGCCGAAGACCACGGCCTGCCGGGTCACGACCCCCAGCAGCAGGAAGAGCGCCGCGTAGGTCACCGAGGCGACGGCCGCGGCCACGGTGAAGGCCACCGCGATGCCCTGGCTGTTGCCGTTGAGGATGAATCCGGCGATCAGCGTCGGCACGGCGGAGAAGACCACCGAGACACCGATCGCGACCAGCAGCTTGGTGACGATGATCGTCGGCCGCGGGACGGGCTTGGCCAGCAGGTAGACGATCGACCCGTCGTCGATCTCCGGCCCGACGGCGCCCGTGCCGGCGAAGACGCCGACCAGCGGCACCATCGTCGCCAGGGCGAAACCCCCCAGGACCGACGTGGCGGTGGAGTCGTCGGCGCCGGTCAGCCCGCGCACCGCCGCCGAGATGAGGATCAGCAGCGCGGGAAGGGCGAACAGGACCAGGGCCCGGCGCCGGCCGAGCAGACCCCGGTAGGTCAGCCGGGCCACGGTGGGATTGAACAGTGGGAACACAGGAAGCTCCTCGTCCTATGCCGTGACCAGATAGGAGAACACGCTCTCCAGGGACTCGTCGGAGGGCGAGACCGTGAAGAGCCGGATGCCGCGCTCGCGGGCGACCCGCGGGAGAAGTTCGGTGAAACCGGCGAAGTCGATCGCCTGGATCCGCAGCGCCCGCTCCTTCCAGTCCAGCTCGATGGCGGCCGTGGAACCGTCCGCGATCAGCGCGGCGGCCAGCGCCCGGTCGTCGCTGGACCGCACCAGGTAGCGGTGCGGCCGGTCCGTCATCAGCCGGCGGATCTTGCGGAAGTCGCCGGAGGCGGCGTGCCGGCCGGCGACGACCACCTCGATGTGGCTGGCCAACTGCTCGACCTCCTCCAAAATGTGCGAGGAGAACAGCACCGTGCGGCCCTCGTCGCCCATCCGCCGCAGCAGCTCCATCAACTGCAGCCGCTGCCGCGGGTCCATGCCGTTGAACGGCTCGTCCAGCAGCAGCACCGACGGGTCGTGCACCAGCGCGGAGGCCATCTTCGCCCGCTGCCGCATGCCCTTGCTGTACGTGGCGATCTTGCGGTCCTGGGCGAACTCCATCTCGACGGTGGCCAGCGCCCGCGCGGCCGCGGCGCCCGGGTCGGGCAGGCCGTGCAGTTCCGCGTTGGCGACGACGAACTCCCGCGCGGTGAGGAAGTCGTACATCGCCTCCCGCTCGGGCACGACGCCGATGTGCCGGTAGACCTGCTCGTTGCGCCAGATCACCGTGCCGTCGAGGGTCACGCTGCCGACCGAGGGGGCCAGGAAGCCGCCCATCATGTTGATCAGGGTGGACTTGCCCGCGCCGTTGGGGCCGAGCAGACCGGTGACGCCGGGGCCGATCGTCATCGTCACGTCGTTGACGGCGACGACGTTGCCGAACCAGCGGGACACATGGTCGATGGACAAGGTGGTCACGACAGGACGGCCTTTCGGTAGCGGCGCATCAGCAGGCCGAAGGAGCCGGCGATCGCGGCGAGCAGGACAACCACGTAGGCCACGCCGGCCACCGCGTTCGGCGGACCCGCGGCGTCGACGAAGGAGGACGAGGCACCCAGCACCCAGGTCTGCGCCCCGTCGATCAGCGTGATCGGCGAGAACAGCCCCAGCCAGCCGATCACGTCCTTGTCGCCCTGCACGGAGGCGACCGCCTGGACACTGGTGACGGCGCCGTACGGGAGCGTGAACGCGGCGATGATCGCCGCGACACCGAAGCCCCGGCGCGGGGTGAGCGCCGCGATCACCAGGCCGACGCCCGCGTAGAGCATCGACAGCAGCAGCTCGGCCAGCAGGGCCTTGGCGAAGCCCGAGGTCTGGTCGAAGAAGTCGAACTTCCCCAGCAGCGCGCCGATGTAGAGGATCAGCACGGGGGTCGCGGTGAGGATGAAGATCGCCGTGGTGAGCGCAGTGAACTTCGCCGCGACGTAGTCGACCGCCTCGATCGGGCGGGAGAAGTACAGCGGCGTCACCTTGAAGCGCAGGTCCAGCGAGACCGCCTGGGGGGCCTGCGCCGCCAGGAAGAGGCCGATCACCGCCTGCATGATGATCGCGTACCGCGTGTACTCGATCGGCAGTTCGGTCATCTTCGTGCCGATCGCGACGGCCACGATGATCGCGGCGGGCGCGCACATCACCGCGAACAGCATCATCGGCAGCACCTTGGACTTCACAGACCGGCCCAGTCCGTAGGCACCGCGCAGGCTCTGCGTGTACAGCGAGCGCCTGGCGTACGCGCGGCCCAGCCGCGGCCCGTCGTAGTGCCGGTACCCGATGTCGTGAATGACGTCCTGGGCGCCGCCGGCAGCCGGCCCGCGTCCCTCAAGCTGCGTCACGGTCGTCCCCTCCCCGGAAGATCTCGGCGATGCGGTGGCGGCGCTGCTCCATCCGGACCAGGCCGGAGCCCAGTTCGGCGACGGCGTCGCGCACGGTGTCGTAGGTCTCGTCGCCGTCGATGTCGACATGCAGCAGATGGCCTTCGGCGTGGGCGTTCAGCCCCGCGGCGGTGAGCTTCTGCAGCAGCTCCTCCTCGTGGTCGGTCACCTCGACCGCGAGGGAGGCGGTGGCCTGCGTGAAGTCACTGGTGGAGGAGGCGCGCAGCAGCTGTCCGCCGTCGATCACGACGATGTGGTCGCTGGTGCGCTCCAGCTCGCCGAGCAGGTGCGAGGTGACGAGGACGGAGATGCCGAACTCGGTGTGGACACGCCGGATCAGCCCGAGCATGTCGTCGCGGCCGACGGGGTCCAGCCCGTTCGTCGGCTCGTCGAGCAGCACCAGTCGCGGATCGTGCACCAGGGCCTGGGCCAGCTTCACGCGCTGCTTCATGCCCGTCGAATAGCCGCCCATGGGGCGGTAGCGCTCCTCGTACAGCCCGACATGGCGCAGCGTGTCGGCGGTCCGCTCACGCGCGGCCGTCGGCGGCAGCCCGGACATACGGGCCATGTGCACGACGAACTCCGTCGCGGAGACGTCCGGCGGCAGGCAGTCGTGCTCCGGCATGTACCCCACGGCGGCACGGATGTCCGCACCCTGGGTCGCCACGTCCATGCCCAGCACCGCGGCGCGGCCCTCGGTGGCCGGCGACAACCCGAGCAGGATCTTGATCAGGGTCGACTTGCCGGCCCCGTTCGCACCCACCAACCCGGTCACCCCGGGTTCGATGTCCACGGTGAGCCGGTCCAGAGCGGTCACCCTCGGGTACCGCTTCGTCAGGCTTTCAGCAGCGATCACAGTCACACCACGAACCTAGTGGTGCGAACCACACCCGTCGTCAGCCTCGGGGGTAGTCGTCCCTAGTCCTTGGGACGGATGTTCCCGTAGGGGACGGGCGATCACCGACTACATTGCGGCCGGCGGGCATCTCGTGCGGGAGGGGCGTGAACGGGCGTGGAGAGCGTCGGGAACGTGGGGAACGGGGAGAAGCGGGAAATCATGGGGAACCCGGAGAACACGGGCGGTCCTGCGGGCTCGCGGGGCCCGGGGAGTACGCGGCGCTCACGGGGTTCGGGGAGCGGGCAACGGGGCATCGTCGGGACGGTCCTGCACGTGCTGCGCCGCAGACCGGCGCTGTTGTGCTTTCCGGCGCTGAACGCGGTGGTCCTCGCGGTCCTCCTGCTCATCGCGTGGCTTCAGCCGCTGCGGGGCATCTGGGAGCGCGCGCGGCTCGACCAGGCGCCCACCACGGGGCAGTTCATGGCGCTCCTGGTGTTGTTCTTCCTGCTGTCCGGCACCAGTACGTACTTCACCGCGGCATTGCTGCACTCCGTCCACGCGCTGGGGCAGGACCTGCGCCCCGCCGTGCGCGTCTCGCTGCGGGCGGCGCTGCGGCGACTGCCGACGCTGCTGGCATGGTGCCTGCTCGGCAGCAGTCTCGGGATGGTGCTGCGGGTCCTGGAGTCGACCGCGGGAGTGTCCTGGATCTTCGAACTGGCCGGGACGTCCTGGTCGTTGTGGACCTTCTTCGTGCTGCCCGTGATCGTCGTCGAGGGCACCGGCCTCTTCACCGGCCTGCGCCGCTCAATGACACTGGGCCGGGCGGAGCTGGGCAACTGGGTGGCCGGCGGGATACGTCTGGCCCTGACAACCGTCCTGGTGGTGATCATCGCGATCATCGCCCTCATCCTCGCGGTCGAAACGGACAGCGTGACGGTCCTGGTCGCCGCGGCAGGCTGCGTCGTCGCACTGTTCCTCGCGACGGGTCTGCTCTCCGCGACCGCTTCCGGCATCTACCGCATGGCGCTCTACCAGCGGGCGGTGGCACGTCGGCCGGCCTGACCGGCTTGCCCTGCCGTACCCGTCGGGGCTGCCGGGGCTGCCGGGTCCGGACATGAGATCCGGTCCCGCGGTCCGTGGCAGCACGTGCGCGTCCGTGGCGCTCACGCGCACAGCGCCAAGTCGCCGCGGCGGTCGGCCGTACGGGCGTGCGCCTCGGCCGCGGTCCTGGCCGAGGTCTCGTCGGCACCTGCCGTGACCGCTTGGACGGAAGCGCCCTCACGGACCCTGCGCGAACCACTGCGCGGCACCGGGGAGGCGCCGTGGGCCTCGGCGCGGATGCGCTGCTTCATCGTCGGCGGCAGCGACAGTTCGCGCAGGCAGTCGGCGATACGGGGGGCGAGGAGGTGTGCGTCCGACGATTCGGGCGACGACGTGGACCCGGGCGACGCGCCTGCCGGTGTCGGCGCCGATGCCATCGCGGCACGGTGGGCGAGGGCAGCGCGATGTGCCGTGGCCTGCCGTGTCGTGCGGTCAGGCCGGGGCCGCGGCCTGGCGGCGGGAACGAGATGACTCGCGGACCGGGCGCGGGGCGGCCGCACGGGTTCGCGGCGTTCGGCTGCCGCGCCCGTGGGTGGTGCCTTCACCTCCCTGCCGGTCTCGGCGAGCAGCGCCTCCACCAGGGAGAGCGGGGCGGCCTCCGGTCGCGGGGCGACGGCGGCGGTGCTACGGCGGGCCGGGACGGCGAAGCCGAGACCGGCGATCACCTTGAGCAGGAGCGTGACGAAGGCGTTCCAGAACGCCTTGGCGTGATTGTTTGCAGCCATTGACCTCTCACTTCCTCGTGAGTCGGGGAGCGACTAGTCCGATGATGCGGAAGTGAGCACGAAATGCCCGGAAGCGCACCTCGGGAGTGGCGATATTCGGATCAACACCACCCGGGTGGCCCAAGCGGGGCCCCATCGAGCCCGTTCGGAGGCCCGCTCACCTGACAATCTCCCGAGTTGCGGGCTCCGGAGGCCGGTGTTATTTCCCGGTAGTCCCCGTGGCCCGCTTGGGGCGGGACGCGGTGACGGGGTCCCGCACGACCCGCGCCACGTGCCGTCGGCGTGGAGAACCACCCGTCATGGCGAAGCCCGGCAGGCCCTTCCAGGCGGCGGGTAGGTTGGCCGCCGTGCCCTTCCGCTTCTCCTTCACAGCCCCCTCGGCGCCCGCGGTCGCACGCGTTCGCGCGACGCCGCAGGAACCCCTCGAAGACCTTGATGACTACTGCTACCTGGCCATGGTCGGATGCGGGGTCCTGGCCCGGACGGACGCCGCCTTCCACATCGGCGGATTCGGCTGGGACGACTGGCACTTCGATGTGGGCTACGACATGTCGGCCTTCGTCGAGGAGCTGCCCGGGCTGATCGACGGCCTGCGCGCGGGCCGGGAGACGGAGTTGGACCTCTATCCGCAGGGCGTGGAGCGCACCTTGACGTTCCGGCCCGACGGCGAGCGGGTGCGCATCGGTTGCGTGTCACGGACGTCCTGGGTGCCGCGACCGGATGTCGAGGTGCGCGCAGCCGACGAGCTGATGGACGACTGCGTCCGGCTCGCCACTGACGTCGCGACCGCCATTGCGGCCGTCGCGCCCGCGCTCGCCCCTCTGCCGCCGTTCGAAAGCTGGTTGCGAGGAGACGTCTGACGCCCGGGCCGTATGGTCGTCCTATGCGTCTGAGCACTGTGATTCTGCCGATCTACCGTTGGACCGCGGAGGGGCGGGAGGTGTGGCGGCGGGCCGAGCAACTCGGCTTCCACACCGGCTGGACCTACGACCACCTGTCGTGGCGGAGCTTCCGGGACCTGCCCTGGTACGGGGCGGTGCCGACGCTGACGGCAGCGGCCGCGGCGACGGAGCGGATGCGGCTGGGAACGCTGGTGACCTCGCCCAACTTCCGGCACCCGGTGACACTGGCGAAGGAACTCATCACCGTGGACGACATCAGCGACGGCCGCCTCACGCTGGGCATCGGCGCCGGCGGGACCGGCTTCGACGCGACAGCGCTGGGGCAGGAGGCGTGGACGCCGCGGGAGCGGGCGGACCGCTTCGGGGAGTTCGTGCCGGTGCTGGACCGGCTGCTGACCGAGCCGGTCGTGGACCACGAGGGGGAGTTCTACTCGGCGCGCGAGGTGCGGAACATCCCCGGCTGCGTGCAGCGGCCGCGGATCCCCTTCGCCGTGGCGGCCACGGGGCCGCGCGGAATGCAGCTGACGGCGCGCTACGGACAGGCCTGGGTGACCTACGGCGACCCCAAGGGTCCGGCGGACGTGCCGGTGGAGGACTGCCCGGCCGTGGTCTCCCGGCAGTTCGACAAGCTGGAGATCGCGTGCGCGGAGATCGACCGCGATCCGGGCGAGCTGGAGCGGGTGCTGCTCACCGGGTCGACGGCGGAGCGCCCGCTGGAGTCCCTGGACGCCTTCGTGGACTTCGCCGGGCGGTACGCGGAGATCGGCATCACCGAGATCGTCCTGCACTGGCCGGTGCCGGACTCGGTCTACGCGGCCGACGAGAAGATCTTCGAGCGCATCGCCACCGAGGCCCCCGCGCAGCTCAGCTGAGGCTGAGCCCGGTCCCCCGCCGCCGCCACTGGGCGGGCACCACCGGTGACGCGACCGGCGGGGGACCGGCCGGGCAGACGTCGAAGTGGCTGATCCGGCAGGTGTCGGAGGGCACGGCGGACCGCAGGTCGACCGCGGTGCCGTCGCCGGCGACGCGCCAGCGGCGGCCCGCCGGGACGGCGGCGGTGAGCCGCTCGCCGGGCTCGATCATGATCCAGCGGCCGCCGGTCGTACGGTGCCACAGGGCGGCGCGGCCGCACCGGGCGCAGGTCGTGGCGGTGCCGGCCGCCGGGTCGGGGACGGGGGCGGGTATGTCCCCGCGGGAGGCGAAGCCGATCCCGTCCAGGACGGTCGCCACGGCATCGGCCAGGAGCACCGGCTCCCGGTCGGGCTGTTCCTCACAACGCGTCATGAGTGCCATGCCGCGATGGTGGCAGCCGCCACTGACAATGCCGCGGCACGGAATGTGGCGGTGATCGCACCCGCCCCCCGGCTGCAGCCATCGCGAGCCGGATGAGCGACCATGGGGCGGTGACCTCAGCCACCCAGCATCCCATGTCCCCGGACGCCCTCCGCGCGGTCCCCGCACCGCGGCTGATCGCCACCGATCTGGACGGCACGCTGCTGCGCGACGACAAGACCGTCTCCGCGCGGACGATCGCCGCCCTCGCGGACGCGGAGGCGGCGGGTGTCGAGGTCTTCTTCGTCACCGGCCGCCCGGCCCGCTGGATGGACGTCGTCGCCGAGCACACCGCCGGGCACGGCATGGCCATCTGCGCCAACGGCGCCGCCGTCTACGACCTGCACCGGGGGCGGCTGCTCGCGTGCTATCCGCTCGACGCGCGCGACGCGCTCTCCGTCGTCGCGGCCCTGCGCACCACCGTGCCGGGGACGACCTTCGCGGTGGAGCTGACCGGCGGCTTCGCGTACGAGCCGGAGTACCCGCCGTACTCGCCGGTGCCCGACGCGCTCGTGGCACCCGTGGAGGAGCTGCTCGGGGCGGCCGGCGGCGGCCAGCCGGTGCTGAAGCTGCTGGCCAAGCACCCCTCGATGGACCCGGACGTCTTCCTGCGCACGGCGCTGGCCGCGGCCGGGCAGTACGCGGAGATCACCCGCTCCAGCGCCTCGGCGCTGCTGGAGATCAGCGGCACCGGGGTCAGCAAGGCGACCACGCTGGCCCGCTGCTGCGCCCAGCTCGGAATCGGCGCCGACGAGGTGGTCGCGTTCGGCGACATGCCCAACGACCTGGGGATGCTGTCGTGGGCGGGCACCTCCTACGCCGTCGCCAACGCCCACCCGGACGTGCTGGCGGCCACCACGCACCGCACCACGGCCAACGAGGACGACGGCGTCGCGCGGGTCATCGAGCGGATCCTCGCCGCCCGCTGACGGCCGGGCCGGGCACCGTCACAGGGGCGCCTCCCACGCCAGGACGGTGCCCTTGCCGTCGGGGCCCGGCCCGAAGGTCGACTCGCCGCCCAGCGACTCCGCGCGCCGCGCCAGGTTGCGCAGGCCGCTGCGCCGCCCGGTCTCCGGGATGCCGACCCCGTCGTCGGAGACGATGAGCCGGACGCCCTCCAGGCCCTCGCCGAGCACGGCGGTGGCGTCCACGATCACCTCGACCCGGGTGGCCCCGGCGTGCCGCAGCACGTTGGACAGCGCCTCCCGGAGCGCGGCGATCAGGTTGCGAGCGCTGAGCGCGCCGACCCGCGAGTCGACGGGCCCCACGAAGCGCACGGAGGGCTGGAACCCCAGGCCCCGGGCGACCACGGAGGTCTCGCGCAGCACCTGGGCGCGCAGCCCCGCCGGGGCGTCGTCGCCGGGTTCCTGCTGGAGGGCGAAGATCGCGGTGCGCACCTCCTGGATGGTGGCGTCCAGCTCGTCGACGGCGTGCGCGATGCTCGCCTCGGCCTCGGGCGGCACCGACTTGCGGATGGCCCCCTGCAGCATCAGCCCGGTGGCGAAGAGCCGCTGGATGACCAGGTCGTGCAGGTCGCGGGCGATGCGGTCGCGCTCCTCGTACACCGCCAGCCGGTTGCGGTCCCGCTGGGCCTCGGCGAGCAGCAGCGCGAGCGCGGCCTGCGCGGCGAACTGGGCGGCGAAGACGTGGTCGTCCTCGGTGAAGGCCGGGGCACCGCGGACCCGCGGCAGGGCCAGCGCCCCCATCACGTGGCCGCTGCTCAGCAGCGGCAGCATCATGCTGGGCCCGAAGCGGGGGGTGATGGTCGCGCCCATGCGGTCGTCGGTCGCCGCGTCCTCGATGTGGACCGGCTCCCCCGCCAGCAGGGGCGCGGCGGCCGGGCTGTCGGCCTCCAGGACGGTGCCGACCAGGCCGGCCGGGTGGTCGGCCGAGGCCGCGACGACCTCCAGGCCGCCCTCGGCGGTCGGCAGCAGAACGAGACCCGCGTCGGCCTCCACCAGCGCACGGGCCTGCTCGGCGACGACGTCGAGCGCCCCGGCCCCCGGGTTGCCGAGCAGTGCCGTGGTGACGGCGCCGACCGCGTCGAGCAGCTTGGCGAGTCGTTCTGCCATACCGCGAGCGTAGGCCGCGAGCGGCCCTCACGCCGGTGCGGGAAGCGCCGCGGTCCGCCCGTCAGCTGCGCGTTCGCGCTCCAGGGTGCGGCGGAAGGGGCCCTCGGCGACGGCCAGCTCGTCGTACGTGCCGCGCTGCACGACCCGGCCGCGGTCGAGGACGACGATCTCGTCGACGTCGGCCAGTCCGGTGAGGCGGTGCGTGATCAGGACGGTCGTCCGCCCGGCAGTCGCGGCCAGCAGATCGGCGGTGAGGGCGTCGGCGGTGGCCAGGTCGAGGTGTTCGGCGGGCTCGTCGAGGACGAGGACGGGGAAGCCGGCGAGCAGGGCGCGGGCCAGGCCGAGGCGCTGGCGCTGGCCGCCGGACAGGCGGGTGCCGTGCTCACCCACGGGGGTGTCGAGGCCGAGGTCCAGCCGGGCGGCGGCCAGGGCGCCGGTCAGCTCGGCGTCCGGGGCCCCGGGGCGGGCCATCCGCAAGTTCTCCCGGACCGTGCTGTCGAAGGCGTGCGCGTCCTGCGCGCACAGCCCGACCATGCGGCGGACGGCGTCGCCGTCCAGGGTCGTCGCGTCGGTCCCGGCGAGGGTGTAGGAGCCGGACTCGGGGTCCAGGAAGCGGAGCAGGACGTGGGCCAGGGTCGTCTTGCCCGCGCCGGAGGGGCCCACGACGGCGACGCGGCGGCCGGGGGTCAGCTCCAGGTCCACGCCGTCGAGGGCGGGTGCCGCCTGCCCGGGGTGCCGGGCGGTCAGGGCGCGCAGCACCACGGGGTGCGGCGTCCGCGGCGGCCGGGCCGGGTGCTCCGGCTCGCGGACCGGCTCGGGGGTGTCGAGGACGTCGTGGACGCGCTGTGCGGCGCGCAGGCTGCGGCGGCGGTGCTGGGCGGCGGCGGGCAGGCTCGTGACCGCCTCGAACGCGGCGAGGGGGGTGAGTACGACCACCGCGAGCGCGAGGCCGCCGAGCCGGCCGGCGGCGGCCGCCTGCACCCCGGCGACCGCGCAGGCGACGACGGTCAGCCCGGTCAGCAGGGTGCCCAGGCCCGTGCCGAGCGCCGCCCCGGCGGCCGAGCGGGCCGCGATCCGGGTCAGCGCGCGGTCCGCGTCGGCGGCCTTCGCGCGCTGTGCGGGCAGGGCCCCGGCGACGGTCGACTCGGCCGTGCCGGTGAGCACGTCGACGACCCGGACGGCCAGTTCGCCGCGTGCCGGGGCCAGGGCGCGCTCCGCCCGCCGCGACAGGGCGGCGGACAGCGCCGGTACGGCGGCGCCGGCCGCGAGCAGCCCCACGGCGAGGGCGGCGCCGGCCTCCGGCAGCAGCCAGGCCGTGAGCCCGGCCGCCACGGCGCCGGTGACCGCGGCCGCGGAGGCGGGCAGCAGCCAGCGCAGGAAGTAGTCCTGGAGGGAGTCCACGTCCGCGACGAGGCGGGAGAGCAGGTCCCCGCGGCGGACGTCCCGCAGCCCGGCCGGCGCGAGGCGTTCCAGCCGGCGGTAGACGGCCACCCTCAGGTCGGCGAGCGCGCGGAACGTGGCGTCGTGCGAGACCAGGCGCTCCGCGTACCGGAACGCGGCCCGTCCGATGCCGAACGCGCGGGTCGCCGTCACCGCGACCATCAGGTAGAGCACCGGCGGCTGTTGGGAGGCCCGGGCGATCAGCCACGCGGAGGTCGCCATCAGGCCCACCGCGCTCAGCAGCGCGAGCGCCGCCAGCACCACGGCGAGCGCGAAGCGCGGCCGCAGCGGGGAGGCCGCGGCCCGCACCCGCCGTGCCGCGCCGGCCTCCCCCGGCTGGGTCGCGGCGGTGTGGACAGGCTCAGCAAGTTCGGCGGGTTCGGCGGGTTCGGCGGTCACCGGCGTACGGGTGGGGAGCGCGGCGGCCGGCACCGGAGGGCGCACGTCCGCGCGTACCGGGCCGTCGCCGAGCCGGATCTCGCGGTCCGCGATCGCCAGCAGCGCGGGGCGGTGGACGACCAGGACGACAGTGCGGCCGACGGCGAGCCGCCGGACCGCGTCGACCACGGCGGCCTCCGTGTCCCCGTCCAGTGCCGCCGTGGGCTCGTCCAGCAGCAGGACGGGCCGGTCGGCGAGGAACGCGCGGGCGAGCGCGACGCGTTGGCGCTGTCCCGCGGAGAGCCCGGCGCCTGCCTCGCCGACCCGGCGGGCGGGGTCGAGTTCCGGTGCGCCCGCCTCGCGGAGGGCGGCGCGCACCGTCGCGTCGTCGGCGTCCGGCCGGGCGAGCCGGACGTTGTCGGCGAGGGTGCCGGCGAAGAGGTGGGGCCGCTGGGGGACCCAGGCGATGTGCCGGTGCCAGTCGGCGAGTTCGAGGTCGTCCAGGGCGGTGCCGCCGACCAGGACGCGCCCGGCGGTCGGCCGGGTGAAGCCGAGGAGCACGCTCAGCAGGGTGGACTTGCCGGCCCCACTGGCCCCGGTGATCGCGACCGTCTCGCCGGGGGAGACCCGCAGGGACACCGGGGCGAGGCGGCCGGCGACGGCCAGGTCCTCGGCCTCGACGGCCGCGGTGCGCGGGTCGGGGGCGGCGGCGTCGCCGCGGGGCGGGGCGGGGGTCTCCAGGAGCGCGAAGACCTCGTCCGCGGCCGACAGTCCTTCGGCGGCCGCGTGGTAGTGGGTGCCGACCTGCCGCAGCGGCAGATAGGCCTCGGGGGCGAGGACGAGGATGACCAGCCCGGTGTAGAGGTCGAGTTCGCCGTGGACGAGGCGCATCCCGACGCCCACCGCGACAAGGGCCACGGAGAGGGTGGAGAGCAGTTCGAGGGCGAAGGAGGAGAGGAAGGAGATGCGCAGCGTCCGCATCGTGGCGCGCCGGTAGTCGGCGGTGACGGCGCGGATGGACTCGGCCTGCGCCTTGGCGCGGCCGAAGACCTTGAGCGTGGGCAGGCCGGCGACGACGTCGAGGAAGTGGCCGGACAGCCGCGCGAGCAGCCGCCATTGGCGGTCCATGTGGGCCTGGGTGGCCCAGCCGATGAGGGCCATGAAGAGCGGGACGAGGGGCAGGGTGAGGGCGATGATGAACGCCGACACCCAGTCCTCGGTGACGATCCGGGCGAGCACGGCGGCCGGAACGACGACGGCGAGCCCGAGTTGCGGCAGGTAGCGGGCGAAGTAGCCGTCCAGGGCGTCGATTCCGCGGGTGGCGAGGGTGGTGAGTTCGCCGGTCCTGCGGTCGGTGAGCTGGGCCGGGCCGAGCAGGGTGGCGTGGTCGATCAGCCGGTTGCGCAGGGTGGACTTCACGTCCGCCGCGGCCCGGTGGGCGCACAGTTCGGTGAGCCAGGAGACCAGGGCGCGGCCGACGGCGACCGCGGCGAGCAGCAGCAGCGGAGTGCGCAACTCGCCGGTGCCGAGGCCGTCCTGGAACCCGCCGACCACGATCTTCGCGAGCAGCATCGCCTGGGCGATGACCAGTCCCGCGCCGGCGAGGCCCAACAGGACGGAGACGGCGAGGAAGACGCGGGTGGCACGGGCGTACCGCAGCAGCCGCGGGTCGACGGGTTTCACGTGAAACAGCCCCTCGGGTCGCTCAGTGCGCTTCGGCTATGTGCTGGGTGCCGATCCGCTTGCGGAACACCCAGTACGTCCAGCCCTGGTAGAGCATGACCAGCGGTGCCGCGATCCCGGCGCACCAGGTCATGATCTTCAGGGTGTACGGGGTCGAGGACGCGTTCTCGACCGTCAGGCTCCACGCCGGGTCCAGCGTGGAGGGCATGACGTCCGGGAAGAGCGTCAGGAAGAGGGTCGCCACGACGGCGACGACCGTGACGCCGGACAGCGCGAACGCCCAGCCCTCCCGGCCGCGCAGGTTGGCCCCGAGTGCCCCGAGCAGCGCGAGCACCGCGACGATCACGGTGGCCAGGCTCGCGGTGTCTCCCCCGTGGCCCTGCGTCCAGGCCAGGAACGCCGCGGCGAGAACCGCGGTGAGCGCACCGGCCCCGGTGGCGAAGCGGCGGGCCCGCGTGCGGATGTCGCCGAGGGTCTTGAGCGCCGCGAAGACCGCGCCGTGGAAGGTGAAGAGGCTGAGCGTGACCAGGCCGCCGAGCAGCGGGTACGGGCCGAGCAGGTCCCAGACCTGCCCGGTGTACTCACCGGACCGGTCGATGGCCACCCCGTGCGCGATGTTGGCGAACGCCACGCCCCACAGGAACGCGGGGACGAGGGAGGTCCAGAAGATGGCCCACTCCCAGCTGCTCTGCCAGCGTTCGCCGGTCCGCTTGGCGCGGTACTCGAAGGCGACGACGCGGATGATCAGGCAGAGCAGGATCGCCAGCAGCGGCAGGTAGAAGCCGGAGAAGAGGGTGGCGTACCACTCGGGGAAGGCGGCGAAGGTGGCGCCGGCGGCGGTGATCAGCCACACCTCGTTGCCGTCCCAGACCGGGCCGATGGTGTTGATCAGCACGCGCCGCTCGGGGCGGTCGCGGGCGAGCAGCCGGGTGAGGACGCCGATGCCGAAGTCGAAGCCCTCGAGGAAGAAGTAGCCGGTCCACAGGACGGCGATGATGACGAACCAGACGTCGTGGAGGTGCATGCCGTCTCTCCCTAGTACGAGAAGGCCATCGGGCGGTCGGCGTCGGTGTCGCCGCCGATCTTCGTGGGGGGATTCAGGTCCGTCTCGGTGAGCTCGGGGGGTCCGGCCTTGGCGTACTTGACCAGGAGCCTGATCTCGACGACGGCGAGGACGGCGTAGAGCGACGTGAGCACGATCAGTGAGGTGAGCATCTCGGCGGTGGAGACGCCGGGGGAGACCGCGTCCTTCGTGCGCAGCAGTCCGTAGACCACCCACGGCTGGCGGCCGTTCTCGGTGAAGATCCAGCCCCAGGAGTTGGCGATCAGGGGGAAGCCCATGGTGAGCAGCCCGATCCGCCAGTACCAGCGCGACAGCTTCGGGGAGAGGGCGGTGTTCCTGGTGAGCATCAGGTGCGGAGGCTCGTCGTCGGCGGTGCGCCGGTCCTCGGCGAGCCAGAACCTGCGGCGGGTGAGCCAGAGTCCCGCGAGGCCGACCGCGAAGGACGTCATGCCGAAGCCGATCATCCAGCGGAAGCCCCAGTAGGCGACGGGGATGTTGGGGCGGTAGTCGCCGGGGCCGTACTTCTGCTGTTCGGCCTTGTTGACGTCGTTGATGCCGGGCACGTACGAGTCGAAGTCGTCATGGGCGAGGAAGGACAGCACGCCCGGGACCTCGACGGCCACGGTGTTGTGGCCCTTCTCCACGTCGCCGTAGGCGAAGATCGAGAAGGGGGCCGGGAACTGCCCGTCCCACAGGGCCTCGGCGGCGGCCATCTTCATGGGCTGCTGCTGGTACATCACCTTGCCCAGCCGGTCCCCGCTGAGGGCCGTGAGCAGCCCGGCGACGACGGCGGTGACCAGGGCGAGGCGCAGCGAGGTCCGCATGACGGCGACGTGCTTCTTGCGGGCCAGGTGGTAGGCCGATATGCCGATCATGAACGCGGCACCGGTCAGGAAGGCCGCGGTCAGCGTGTGGAGGACCACCACGACGGTGGTGTTCTGGCTGAGCACGGCCCAGAAGTCGGTGAGTTCGGCGCGGCCGGTGGCCTTGTTGTAGCGGTAGCCGACCGGGTGCTGCATCCAGGAGTTGGCGGCGAGGATGAAGTACGCCGACAGGATCGTGCCGAGCGAGACCAGCCAGATGCAGGCCAGGTGGAGCTTCTGCGGGAGCTTGTCCCAGCCGAAGATCCACAGGCCGATGAAGGTGGACTCGAAGAAGAAGGCGATCAGCGACTCGAAGGCGAGCGGGGCGCCGAAGACGTCGCCGACGAAGCGGGAGTAGTCCGACCAGTTCATGCCGAACTGGAACTCCTGGACGAGGCCGGTGGCCACGCCCATGGCGATGTTGATCAGGAAGAGCTTGCCCCAGAACTTGGTCGCTCCCAGGTACTTCTCCTTGCCGGTGCGGACCCATGCCGTCTGCAGGCCGGCGGTCAGGGCCGCGAGGGAGATCGTCAGGGGGACGAAGAGGTAGTGGTAGACGGTGGTGATGCCGAATTGCCATCGCGCGACGGCCACGGAGTCGAGTGCCAGCTCCACGTCACGCCTCCTGTTCTGGTGCGCTTGTGAAAGTGAACGCATTCACAAGCTCAGTATGACCTACACACTTTTGCCCCCTCACACCGGGGGGTGTGAGGGGGCAAAAGGGAAGAAGCACCAGGTCAGGGCCGCGGGACGAACCCCGGCACGGTGACGGCCGTCAGCGGTCCGCTACAGCTCCTTGCGGAAGGCCTCGGCCGTACGGAGCAGCACGTCGTTGGCACCGGTCTCACCGATCGTGATCCGCACACCCTCACCGGCGAACGGCCGCACCGTGACCCCCGCGCTCTCGCACCGGGCCGCGAAGTCCGCCGTGTGCTCCGCCAGCCGCAGCCAGACGAAGTTGGCCTGCGTCGCCGGGACCGTCCAGCCCTGGGCGGTCAGCCCCTCGTACACCCGGGCCCGCTCGGCGACCAGCGCTTCCACCCGGTCCAGCAGCGCCTCCTCGGCCCGCAGCGAGGCCACCGCCGCGTCCTGGGCGAGCTGGCTGACACCGAACGGGACGGCGGTCTTGCGCAGCGCCTCCGCCACCGGCTCCTGCGCGATCGCGAAGCCGACCCGCAGGCCGGCCAGGCCGTAGGCCTTGGAGAAGGTGCGCAGCACGGCGACATTGGGGCGGTCCCGGTAGACCTCGACGCCGTCGGGCACCTCAGGGTCGCGGATGAACTCCTTGTACGCCTCGTCCAGGACGACCAGCACATCGGAGGGGACGCGGTCCAGGAAGCGCTCCAGCGCGGCACGGTGGACCACGGTGCCGGTGGGGTTGTTGGGGTTGCAGACGAAGATCAGCCGCGTGCGGTCGGTGATCGCGTCCGCCATCGCGTCCAGGTCGTGCCGCTCCTCGGCGTCCAGCGGGACCGGCACCGCGGAGGCCCCGCTGATCTGCGTGATGATCGGATAGGCCTCGAAGGACCGCCAGGCGTAGACGACCTCGTCGCCGGGGCCGGAGGTGATCTGCAGCAACTGCTGGGCCACGCCGACCGATCCGGTACCGGTCGCGATGTGCTCCACGGGAACGCCGAAACGGGCCGCCAGCTCGGTCTGGAGCGCGGTGCAGGCCATGTCGGGATAGCGGTTGAAACTCCCCGCGGCGGCCGTGACCGCCTCGAGGACACCGGGCAGCGGCGGGTAGGGGTTCTCGTTGGAGGACAGCTTGTAAGCCGTCACGCCGTCCTCCACCGCCGGGGGTCGACCCGGCTTGTAGGTGGGGATACCGTCCAGTTCGCGGCGCAGTCGGGGGTTCATGCCCACACCATACGAGCGGCCCAGCGCTCTGGGGAGGCCCTGATGCACGCGAGAAACAAGGGGCGCCCGGCCCCGATGGCGTGCTGGGCGAAGCGGATGCGCGCCGGTAGCGCGCGCGGTGGCGCGCATCCCTCGTAGGGGTGAGTTGATGCCGCTTCGGACCAGGGGGCAATGCCCCCGCGATCCCGCCGGCCGGTCGGGCATCCGCGGGTCGAAACCTGATGCGACCTGCGCATTCAAGGCCCTGCGCCGGACCTCGGAACGCAGAAACGTCTCTGTCAATGCGCCACGCGGGCCCCCCGCGAACGGACCACCCGAGCCCTACTATCACCACGCCATGACAGCAGCAGGGAACCACCAGGCGAACCGGCCCGTCGGACGCCGGCTGGAGCGGGCGGGCATCAGGGACGTGGCCGCCGCGGCCGGTGTCTCGATCACCACTGTCTCCGACGCGCTCAACGGCAAGGGCCGGCTGCCCGACGCCACCCGCGCACATGTCCGCGAGGTCGCCGACCGGCTGGGCTACCGCCCCTCGGCCGCCGCCCGCACGCTGCGGACCGGCCGGTCGGGGCTCATCGGGCTGACCGTGACGACCTACGGGGAAGAACCTTTCACCTTCACCGAGTTCGCCTACTTCGCCGAGATGGCCAGGGCCGCCACCTCCGCCGCGCTCGCCCGCGGCTACGCCCTCGTCATCCTGCCCGCCTCCTCCCGCCACGACGTGTGGAGCAACGTGGCGCTCGACGGCACCGTCGTGATCGACCCCTCCGACCACGACCCGATGGTCACCGAACTGGTCCGGCAGGGCATCCCCGTGGTCAGCGACGGCCGTCCGGCCGGCAGCCTGCCCGTCCAGGCCTGGGTCGACAACGACCACGAGGCCGCCGTGCTCGGCATCCTGGAGCACCTCGCGGACGCCGGCGCCCGCCGGATCGGCCTCCTCACCGGCACCAGCACAGACACCTACACCCGGCTGTCCACCAGCGCCTACTTGAGCTGGTGCAAGCGCGTCGGGCAGGAACCGGTGGTCGAGTCCTACCCGGCCCACGACCCCTGCGCCGGGGCCGTCGCCGCCGACCGGCTGCTCGCCCGCCCCGACCGGCCCGACGCGGTCTACGGCCTCTTCGACCCCAACGGCACCGACCTGCTGGCCGCCGCCCGCCGCTACGGACTGCGCGTCCCGGAGGACCTGCTGCTGGTGTGCTGCAGCGAGAGCATGGTCTACGCGGCCACCGAGCCGCCCATCACCACGCTCTCCCTCAAACCCGGGCGCATCGGCACCGCCGTCGTCCAACTGCTCATCGACGCCATCGAGGGCGTGGACGGCGGCCGGCCCGTCCAGCAGGTCATGCCGACCGACCTCATCGTCCGCACCTCCTCCCAGCGGCGCTCCCCCCGCACCACGGTGAACCCGCCGCGCGGGCCCTCCCAGGGATGAGCGGTGCGGGAGGCGGAGGGGTCGGGAACGCGGTGGCGGACCCCGGAGCCCGTCCGGGCGGAGCCGTATCCTCCGGGGCGCGATGAGCCCGCCCCGGGGGGATTTGTCCGGACCAGATGAAATCGCTATCACCAGGTGTGTCACGCCGCGACATCGTCATTCCTATGATGGGCGGATGGTGGCGCGACGGTGGAGGGTTCGATGACTCAGGGGGCAGGTCAGGGACCCGTGCTCGGCACGGGGTCCGGCGGGCGTCCGCACGGCGCGGAGGCCGCGGCCCAGAGCGCGCCACCGGCGCCTCCCGGCCCGCAGTCCGGCTACGAGCCCACGCTCGTGGAGGAGGTGCCGCTCCCCGAGGAGTACACGCCCACCCAGCGCGACCTCCCGGTCATCGGCGCGTCCGACGAACCGCCGCTCGGCCCGCTCTACGTCGTCGGAGACGTCCACGGCTACCTCGGCGAGCTCTGCGAGGCCCTCTACGCGATCGGGCTGATCGACGCCGAAGGCCACTGGGCGGCAGGCAACGCCCGCCTGTGGTTCCTCGGCGACTTCACCGACCGCGGCCCGGACGGCGTCGGCGTCATCGACCTGGTCATGCAGCTGTCCGCGGAGGCGGCAGCGGCCGGCGGCTACACCCGCGCCCTCATGGGCAACCACGAGCTGCTGCTCTACGGCGCCCACCGCTTCGGCGACACCCCGGTCAACTCCGCCGCCGGCACCGCCACCTTCCTGGCCGCCTGGCGCCTCAACGGCGGCCAGACCAGCGACATGGAGCGGCTGGAGGACCACCACATCGCCTGGATGTCCCGGCTGGACGCGGCCGCCCTCGCCGACGACCACCTCCTGCTGCACTCCGACACCACCGCCTATCTGGAGTACGGCGAGACCATCGACGCCATGAACGACGCGGTCACCGGCATCCTCCAGCGCGGCGACGCCGACGAGTGCTGGGAGCTCTTCCGCAAGTTCACCCGCCGCTTCGCCTTCCGCGGCGAGGACGGGGCGCAGGCGGCCCGGGAACTGCTCGGCACCTACGGCGGCCGCCGGGTCGTGCACGGCCACAGCCCCATCCCGTACCTGCTCGGCGAGCCCGGCGGCGAGCACGCGGCGGACTCCCCCGACCGGACCGCCGTCGTCGAAGGACCGCACGTCTACGCCGACGACCTCGCGGTGGCCATGGACGGCGGAGTGACGATGGAGGGCAAACTCCTGGTCGCGCGCCTGCCGTTGTAGCCCCCGAAACCCCCATTTTCCGGAAACACTCTGTCACCCCGTCACCTCCGCGCTCTACCATCGGGTTATCCGTAGGCAGCTTCTCCTCCGCTTCCGCCCAGCCGGTCCGGAACTCCAGCGCGGACTTCGGGGCGGCACCGGAGACGGAGCATCGGGGGATGCACATGAACAGCGCTCCACATCTGCTCACCGAGGACCGCCCGGAGTTCGAGCGCGTCCTCGACGCGGCACTGCACTCGGAAGGCACCCGGGCCGCCCTCGCGGCCGCCCGGAACGCGCTCAACACCGAGCAGTTGCGCACCATGGCGCTCAGCGCCGCCGCGCCCATATCCGCCTGCGCGGCACCGGAGTACGAGAGTTACGTCAAGGCCCGCGAGGCGCTGTCCGAGCAACGCCGCGAACAGCAGGTCGCCGCCGTCTCCGGCATCGGCTACGCCGCGGCCGCACCGGGCGTCGCCGACGGTTCGGGCGCCGGGCTGTTCGCGATCGTCGCCGTCCTCACACCCGTCCTCGCCGGCACCGCCGCCGTGATCTTCCTGGTCCTGGGCTACGCCCTGGCGCTCGGCCACTCCGAGCCGGACATCGCCGCCCCCCTGCGCCAGGCCGGCTGGCTCTTCGCGGCGGTCGCCGCGTGCGGCATCGTCGTCGGCATGATCGGGCTGCTCCTCACGGCCCTGCGCAACAGTTCCACCGACCAGGCCGACCGCCCACCCGACGAACCGCCCGAGATCGCCGCGGCCCGCGAGGTCTGGCGCCGGGCCCTGCTGGAACGCGGCCTCCAGCCCTTCATCGACGCCGCCCTGGCCAAGGCCGCGGGCTCCGCCCCGCCCCCGCCGGACCGCCAGAGCGGCAACGGCAACCACCGCATGCCGCGCCTGGGTTACTCCCGCCCCGACTTCTCCAGCCCCGGCCCCGAGTCCTCCCCGGAACCCGGGCACCGGTTCACCAGTCCCGACTTCTCCAGCCCCGACTACTCCAGTCCGGACTACGGCGGCCCCGACCACGCCCCCAACTGACCGCCCCCGGCCCCCGCCCCCGCGTCACCGCGGGGGCGGGGGCCGTACCGTGCGCTTCCGTGCGGAGCGTCACGCCCCAGGCCCGGCACCTGCCTCCGCTGTGACGTCCTACGATGCGTCAGTCCTCCGGCGGATCCGGACCATCGTGCGGCAAGGGGAATCCATGCGCCTGTCCAGCTACGTCAGAAAGGCCGCCATGGGCGCGGCGGCGATACCCCTCCTCGCCGGGTGCACGGGGGAACAGGACGCGGGCGGGGCCGTGGAGCGAGCCGAGGGGCGGCCCGCCTCCTGGACGGACCTGCCGGTGCGGACCGGCGCGCGGGACGTCGTCCACACGGACACCAAGCACCGGTCGTACGAGGTCAGGATCACGGTCAAGAGCCTGGTCCGGGGCTCGGAGAAGGACATGCGGGGCGCGCGCGTGGACGAGGGGCTGGAGGACCGGGTCCCCCACTACCTCACCTTCGAGGTCACCAACACCGGCCGGAGGACGATCCCCGCCGCCTCCATGGTGTACAGCCACTTCGCCCTGAACGGCACCGACTGGGCGCGCGGGGAGAAGGTCTGGATCAGCGGCGGCAGGCCGGGCGGGATCGACCTGCCCTGCGCGGACACCGCCCCGAAGACATTGGCACCCGGCGACTCGTACACCACCTGCGTGACCTATGCGCTGCCCGAGGGCGTCGGCGTGCTGTCGCTGACGCACAACGCCGACGGCTACCTCGACGAGGGTGGCGCGGTCGCCACGTGGCCCGTCGAGGGCGGCCTCGAGGCGGCGTCCGCCGGGCTGGCGGAGCCGGGCGACATCATCCCCGTCCGGTGGGACGCCGACGAGGACGGCGTCCTCGAACTGCCCGCCACGCTGGTGTCCGTACGCCGGGGCAGACCGGCCGATCTCGCGCACCTGGACCTCGACCTCAACGAGAACGAGCGGCGCGGCATCCCGTACTACGCGTCGGTCACCTACACCAACACCGGGTCGAAAGACCTCTACACCGACCAGGCCGGCGACGTCCGCCTGCTCACCGAGAGCGGTCGGCAGATCCCGGGGAAGACCCCCCTCGTCCTCGACACGAAGATCCCGGGTTGTCCGTCCGACTGGGTCGCCCGGACGATCCCGCCGGGCGGCAGCGTGACGGAGTGCAGCATCCACCTGGTGACGGACGACGGCGACAAGCCGTTCGCGGTGGGTTTCAAGGAGGCGGGCCGGCCAGGACTGGTGGCCTGGTCGGCCCCTCTCCGCTGAGGCGGCCCGGTCAGCCGGCCGAACTGCCGCCCGTCTCCGCGAGCGGCAGGTACACCCGGTTGCCCGCCGCGGCGAACTCTGCCGACTTCTCCGCCATGCCGGCCTCGATCTCCTCGGCCGTGCCGCCGTGCTGCCGCCGGATGTCCTGGGAGATCTTCATGGAGCAGAATTTCGGGCCGCACATCGAGCAGAAGTGCGCCGTCTTCGCCGGCTCCGCCGGCAGGGTCTCGTCGTGGAAGGCCCGTGCCGTGTCCGGGTCGAGGGCCAGGTTGAACTGGTCCTCCCAGCGGAACTCGAAGCGGGCGTCGGACAGGGCGTCGTCCCAGTCCTGGGCGCCGGGGTGGCCCTTGGCGAGGTCGGCCGCGTGGGCGGCGATCTTGTACGTGATGACGCCGGTCTTGACGTCGTCGCGGTCGGGCAGGCCCAGGTGCTCCTTGGGCGTGACGTAGCAGAGCATCGCCGTGCCCCACCAGGCGATCATCGCGGCGCCGATGCCGGAGGTGATGTGGTCGTAGGCGGGCGCGATGTCGGTGGTCAGCGGGCCGAGGGTGTAGAACGGCGCCTCCTCGCAGATCTCCTGCTGGAGGTCGATATTCTCCTTGATCTTGTGCATCGGGACGTGCCCCGGCCCCTCGATCATGGTCTGCACGCCGTGCCGCTTGGCGACGGAGTTGAGCTCGCCGAGCGTGCGCAGCTCCGCGAACTGCGCCTCGTCGTTGGCGTCCGCGATGGAGCCGGGGCGCAGGCCGTCGCCCAGGGAGTAGGTGACGTCGTAGGCGGCGAGGATCTCGCAGAGCTCCTCGAAGTGCTCGTAGAGGAAGCTCTCCTTGTGGTGGGCGAGGCACCAGGCCGCCATGATCGAGCCGCCGCGGGAGACGATGCCGGTCTTGCGGCGGGCGGTGAGCGGGACGTACCGCAGCAGGACGCCCGCGTGGACGGTCATGTAGTCGACGCCCTGTTCGGCCTGCTCGACGACCGTGTCCTTGTAGATCTCCCAGGTCAGCTCCTCGGCCTTGCCGTCGACCTTCTCCAGGGCCTGGTAGAGGGGAACGGTGCCGATGGGGACGGGGGAGTTGCGGAGCACCCATTCGCGGGTGGTGTGGATGTTGCGGCCGGTGGACAGGTCCATGACCGTGTCGGCGCCCCAGCGGGTCGCCCAGGTCATCTTCTCCACCTCCTCCTCGATGGAGGAGGTCACCGCGGAGTTGCCGATGTTGGCGTTGACCTTGACCAGGAACCGCTTGCCGATGACCATCGGCTCGATCTCCGGGTGGTTGACGTTCGCCGGCAGCACCGCCCGGCCCGCCGCGATCTCCTCGCGGACGACCTCGGGGGCGACGTTCTCGCGGATCGCGGCGAACTCCATCTCCGGGGTGATCTCGCCGCGCCGGGCGTACGCGAGCTGGGTGACCGGCTGCCCGCCGCGTCCGCGCCGCGGCAGACGCGGGCGGCCGGGGAAGACGGCGTCCAGGTTGCGCAGCCCGCCGCGGGGTGACGTGTGCTTGAGGCCGTCGTCCTCGGGGCGGACGGGGCGGCCGGGGTACTCCTCGGTGTCGCCGCGGGCGACGATCCAGTTCTCCCGCAGCGGCGAAAGGCCGCGGCGGACGTCGGTGGTCACGTTCGGGTCGGTGTACGGGCCGGACGTGTCGTACAGCGTCACGTCCTGGCCGTTGGTCAGGTGCACCCGGCGGACAGGTACCTCGATGTCCGGGCGGGACCCGGTCACGTAGCCCTTGTGCCAGCCGATTTCGCGCGCGCGTGCATCCTGCATGGTCATGAGACCCACTCCCTACGCCGGCATTACCCGGTAACAGGTTCAGCGGTCGGCGCAGCTGGTGGCCCTCGGCCGGTCAGCGCCCTCTCAGCCCGGTGCTCCGAGCTCCCGCGGTGTGCAAAGGTGCGACCACGCTAGCGGGTCTTCTCCGGCGCGCACCAGTGGGCCTTGGGATGATCGGCGCGTGGACTCCCCTCATGCGCAGCCCCCCGGCCCCGGCAACGGCCACGCCCACGGCCCCGGTCACGGGCACAGTCACGGCCACAGTCACGGCCATGGCCACGGTCCGGTGCCGCCGGTCTCCCGGCATCTGCGGAAGGTGATCGCCGCGGTGCTGATCCCGTTCGTCGCCGCGGTGGTGGTCGGGCTGGTGGTGCTCTGGCCGAACGGGGTGCCGGCCCACAAGCGCTCGGGCGTCGGGTTCGACCAGCAGACGCAGTCGGGCCGGGTGGTGCGGGTGGAGAACGTCAAGTGCGCGGACGTGAACGCGGAGCCGAACACCGGCGGCCCCGGCGCGGCCCCGCCGAAGACCCCGTCGATCTGCGAGCGGGCGACCATCCGCGTCACCTCGGGCAAGGACACCGGCCGTACCTTCACCGAGATCGTGCAGCCGACCCAGACCCGGCACTACACCGAGGGGCAGAAGGTCCTGCTGTCCTACGCGCCCGGCGCGCCGAAGGAGTTGCAGTACTCGGTCACCGATGTGGACCGGGCGCTGCCGCTGTGGCTGCTGGCCGGGCTCTTCGCGGCGGCGGTGGTCGTGGTCGGGCGGCTGCGCGGGTTCCTGGCGCTGGCGGCGCTGATCGTCAGCTTCGCGGTGCTGACGCTGTTCATCCTCCCGGCGATCCTGCACGGCAGCGACCCGCTGCTGGTGGCGGTCATCGGCGGCAGCGCGATCATGCTGATCGCGCTCTACATGTGCCACGGCCTCAACGCCCGTACCTCGGTGGCCGTCCTCGGCACGCTCTGCTCGCTGCTGCTGATCGCGCTGCTGGGCTCGGTGTTCATCGACTGGGCGGTGCTCAGCGGCAACACCTCGGACGAGACCGGGCTGATCCACGACCTCTACCCGGGCATCGAGATCCACGGCCTGCTGCTGGCGGGGATCGTGATCGGATCGCTCGGTGTGCTGGACGACGTGACGGTCACCCAGACCTCGGCCGTGTGGGAGCTCCGGGACGCCGATCCGGGCGCCAGTTGGCACAAGTTGTACCGGGCGGCGATGCGCATCGGGCGCGACCACATCGCCTCGGTCGTCAACACCCTTGTGCTGGCGTACGCGGGCGCCGCGCTGCCCCTGCTGCTGCTGTTCTCCATCGCGCAGCGCGGCGTGCTGGCGGTGGCGGGCAGCGAGTTGGTGGCGGAGGAGATCGTCCGGACCCTGGTCGGCAGCATCGGGCTGGTGGTGGCCGTGCCGCTGACGACCGCGCTGGCCGCGCTGGTGGTGTCGGCGGACCGCTCCGGGAGGGACACTGTCCCCACGGGCGGCGGGCGCCGCCGGCGCCGGGCACGGTGAGTTCCTGAAGTACGGGGGTGGACGGGGTGGTCGGGCTCCAGGGGAGGGTGACCGGGGCCGTGGGCCCGGGGCTGGTCGGCGAGGTGATCGTGCAGGTCCGCGGGGGTGCGGAGGCCTTCCTCGCGTATCCGGCGACCGAGGGGGAGAGCATCGGGAAGGGCACGGTCGTGGTGGTCGTGGAGTATCTGCCGCCACGGACCGTGTACGTCGCGCCCGCCTACGGCTGACGGGGCCGGGGACGAGACGGGGACGGGTCAGGGCGGCTTCGTATCAAGAATGCGACAAGGATCCGCCAGGATCTTTCGGCGTGACTTGCGCAGGCGCACACTCCCGTACGCGGCCCCGCTCGGGGCCAATCGTAAGGGGGCGTGTGCCGATGGTGATCGGCGTCGCGGCGGGCGCGGTGCTCGTCGCAATCATTGTGGTGATCGTGCTGTTCCGGCTCATGTGGCGGGTTGCCGAGCCGAACGAGGCCCTGGTCATCTCGGGTTCCAAGCACCGTGCGGACGGGGTCGGGGAGGGGATGGGGTTCCGCGTCGTCACCGGTCGCGGAACGCTGGTGATGCCCGGCGTCCAGGTGGTGCGGAAGCTGTCGCTCGACCTCAACGAGGCCGAGCTGAACGTGGACTGCGTCACCCAGCAGGGCATCCCGCTCAAGGTGCACGGCGTGGTCATCTTCAAGGTCGGCGACGACTTCGTGTCGATCGCCAACGCCGCACGGCGTTTCCTGGACCAGCAGAAGTTCATGGCCGAGCGGGTGCACAACGTCTTCGCCGGTCATCTGCGGTCCATTGTGGGCGGGTTGACGGTGGAGCAGATGATCCGCGACCGGGAGCGGCTGACGGCCGAGACCCGGGCGGCGTCGGGCTCGGAGATGGAGAAGCTCGGCCTGATCATCGACTCGTTGCAGATCCACGAGATCGTCGACCCGACCGGGTACATCAAGAACCTCTCCGCCCCGCACGCCGCCGCCGTCCACCGCGACGCGCGCATCGCGCAGGCGGAGGCGGACCGGATGGCCACCGAGGCCGAGCAGCAGGCCGCCGCGCGTATGGCGGAGGCCACCCGGGACAGCCAGATCCTGCAGGCCGGTTACATGGCCGAACGGGACAAGGCCACCGCGTCCTCCCGGCAGGCGGGCCCGCTCGCCGAGGCCGCGGCCCGGCAGGAGGTCGTGGTGCAGGAGACCCGGGTCGCCGAGCTGGAGGCCCAGCGGCGCGAGCAGCAGCTCCAGGCGGACGTCCGCAAG
The DNA here is from genome assembly GCF_044751205.1 of Streptomyces sp. NPDC088732. Taxonomy (NCBI): domain Bacteria; kingdom Bacillati; phylum Actinomycetota; class Actinomycetes; order Kitasatosporales; family Streptomycetaceae; genus Streptomyces; species Streptomyces sp. NPDC088732. Next base: position 57,232 of record NZ_JBIVLI010000009.1, on the reverse strand, counting down.
CCGGCGGACGCCTCCGCGTACGAGAAGCGGACGCTGGCCGAGGCCGAGCGCGACGCGCGGATCTCGGCGGCCGAGGCGAAGGCCAAGGAGACGGAACTGGCCGCGATCGCCGAGGCGAACCGGGTGAAGTCGGCCGCCGCCGCGCAGGCGGAGCAGACGAAGCTCAGCGGTCAGGCGAGCGCGGCGGCCACCCGGGCCACGGGTGAGGCCGAGGCCGCGGCCACCCAGGCGCGCGGTCTGGCGGAGGCCGAGTCCGCGCGGGCGAGGGGTCTGGCGGAGGCCGAGGCGATCAAGGCCAGGGCCGCCGCGCTGGCGGAGAACCAGGAGGCGGTCGTCGCCCAGCAACTGGCCGAGAACTGGCCGGAGATCGTCCGGGCCGGCGCGTCCGCCTTCGGGAACGTCGACCACATGGTGCTGCTCAACGGCGCGGACGGCATGTCCGAGATGTTCGCCAAGGCGCTCACCATGGGCGGCACGGGCCTGGGGCTGGCCCGCCAGCTGCTCGCCCAGATGAACGGTGGGGCCGAGCCGTCGGCCAATGGCTCGGCGCCGCAGCGCCCCGAGCACGTCCCTCTCAAGGACTGAGCGGCGCGCTCCCGCGGGGTCCGGTCGTCTCCGGGCCCCGCGGGGGTCACCACCTGTCGTGGGAGTCCGAGGACGACGACGAGGTGACCTTCTTCACGACGAAGACCAGTCCGCCGACGAGCGCCACGAAGATCAGCACCTTGAACAGCAGCCAGAACAGGAAGCCGACGGCGCTGGCGATCATGCCGCCGAAGACCACGATCGCGATGACCGGCACCGCGATCCACTTGACCCACCAGGGAACGCCCTCGAAGAGCTTCACCGTTTCCTCCTCCGTATCGTCTTCGTCCTTGGCTCAAGGCTAGGGCCGCGGGGGCCCCGCGCGGAGGCCCGGCGGTCCCCATCCGTCCCTGACCGTCCCCCTACGGGACCGGGGGGACGTCCCTCATCCCTCGGGCGGCGAGAAGACCACCAGGACCCGCAGGTCCTCGCTGACGTGGTGGAAGCGGTGCGGCACCCGGGCCGGCACGTAGACCACGCTGCCCCGCGCGACCTGCGTCGTCTCCTCCCCCACGGTGATCAGGGCGCGGCCGCTCACCACGAGGTAGATCTCGTCCTGGCCGTGCGGTTTCTGCGGGTCGAGCTCGCCGGCGCCCAGCGCGTAGAGCCCGGCGGACATGTTCCGCTCCCGCAGGAAGCTCAGGTACGCGCCGTTGTTGGCGGCACGTTCGGCCTCCAGGTCGTCCAGCCGGAACACCTTCAATTGCCCGCTCCCTTGCACCCCTGTGCCTGCGCGATCTCTTCTGCGACGATCTCAGCCATGATGAACTTCGTCGTCAAGACGCTCGCGAACGCCGGGGCCCTGCTGGTGGCCATCTGGCTCGTGGGCAGCATCACGCTCACCGGTGACGACACCGCGCACAAGGCACTCACCCTGGTCCTGGTGGCGCTGGTCTTCGGCCTGGTCAACTGGCTGGTGAAGCCGTTGGTGAAGCTGCTCTCGTTCCCTTTGCTGATCCTCACCCTGGGATTGTTCACGCTGGTGGTGAACGCCCTGATGCTGTGGCTGACCTCCTGGCTGTCCGGCAAGCTGGGACTCGACTTCCATGTCGACGGTTTCTGGGCTGCCGTGCTCGGCGGTCTGATCATCAGCATCGTGTCCTGGGCGCTGAACATGGTCCTTCCCGACGAGGACTGAGCGCGGCGGCTGCATCATGGAGGCCATGAGCGCTCACTCGTCCCGCGACCCGTTCCGCGTGTGCTTCGTCTGCACCGGCAACATCTGCCGGTCGCCCATGGCCGAGCACGTCTTCCGCGCCCGCGTCGAGGAGGCCGGGCTCGGCGGCCTGGTCGTGGTCGACAGCGCGGGCACCGGGTCCTGGCACGAGGGGGACGGCGCCGACCACCGCACGGTCTCCGTGCTCCGTTCCGCCGGGTACGGGCACGACCACGTCGCCCGGCAGTTCCAGCCCGAGTGGTTCGCCGGCCTGGACCTGGTCGTCGCTCTGGACGCCGGGCACCTGCGGGCCCTGCGGCGCCTCGCGCCGACCCCGCAGGACGCCGCCAAGGTACGGCTGCTGCGCAGCTGGGACCCGGCGGCCGCGGGCCCGGCGGACGGCACCGGACTCGACGTGCCGGACCCCTACTACGGGGACATGGACGGCTTCGAGCTCTGCCTGGAGATGTGCGAGGCCGCGGCCGACGGGCTGCTGGCCGACGTGCGCGACGCCCTCGGCGAGCCCGCCCCGGCGCCGTGAACCGGCCCGGCGGCCTCGGCGCCAGGGTGGCGGCCCTGCTGGGCCGCGACGTGGGCGACCCGGTCCCGCTGGGCGGCGGCTCCGTCTGCACCGCGGCCCGCCTCGGCGGCCCCGCCGGCCGCGAGGCGGTCTTCGCCAAGACGCTCGACGGCGCCCCGGACGGTTTCTTCGCCGCGGAGGCGGCGGGACTGCGGCTGCTGGCCGCCACCGGCACGGTCGCGGTGCCCGAGGTATGGGCGGCCGACCGGCACACCCTGGTCCTGGAGTGGATCGAGCCCGGGCCCGCCACCCCGTCCCAGGCCGAGCGGCTGGGCCGCGAACTGGCCGCGCTGCACGGCGTGCGGGCCGCTTCCTGGGGCACCGCGGGCCCCGGCTTCATCGGCCGGCTCCCCCTGCCGTCGCCCGCCGGAACGCCCCCGGCCGCCCCGGAGCAGTGGCCGGCCTTCCACGCCGAGTACCGCCTGCTGCCCTTTCTGCGCCAGGCCGCCGACGGCGGGTCGATGGCCCGGGCCGATGTGCGGGCGGTGGAGCGGGTCTGCGCCCTGCTGCCGCGGATCGCGGGCCCCCCGGAACCGCCCGCGCTGATCCACGGCGACCTGTGGTCCGGCAACGTCCTGTTCGCCGCCGACGGCCGCGCCCGGCTCGTCGACCCGGCCGCACAGGGCGGCCGGCCCGAGGCCGACCTGGCGATGCTGGAGCTGTTCGGCTGCCCGCAGCTGCCGCGGATCCTCGCCGCGTACGAGGAGGTGCGCCCGGTGCCGGGCCGGCGGGAGCGGGTGCCACTGCACCAGTTGCACCCCCTGCTGGTGCACGCGGCACTCTTCGGCGGCCGCTACGGGGCCGCCGCCGGCAACGCCGCCCGGGAGGCCCTGTCGCGGGCCTAGCCCCTGATCAGGTTGGATGGGCCGTACACCGACATGGCCCGCCGGTACGTCCGACGCGGCGGGGAGAGCGAGGAGAGCGCGATGACGGAGTACGAGAACGTGCCGGGGGACAGCACGCGCAGTGTGCACGCCGGACGCCCGGAGGCCCGCCCGCACGAACCCGCGCTGCCCGGCCCGGTCTTCGCCGCGCACTTCCACCTGCCGGGCGACGTCACGGGCCCGTACACCTACGGCCGCGACGAGAACCCCACGTGGACCCGGCTGGAAGAGGCGATCTCCGCCCTGGAGTCCCCGGACGCCGACGCCGAGACGCTGGTCTTCTCCTCCGGCATGGGCGCGATCTCCTCCGTACTGCTCTCCCAGGTGCGCACCGGGGACACCGTGGTGCTCCCCTCGGACTGCTACCAGGCCACCCGGAGCCTCCAGGGCCGCCTGGAGGACTACGGGGTGGCGGTACGGCTCGCGCCCACCGCCGGCGACGCGCAGGCGGAGGTGCTCCAGGGCGCGAAGCTGCTGTGGATCGAGACCCCGTCCAACCCGGGCCTCGACGTGTGCGACATCCGGCGGCTGGCCGACGCGGCGCACGCCGCGGGCGCGCTGGTCGCGGTGGACAACACCCTGGCCACGCCGCTGGGTCAGCGCCCGCTCGACCTCGGCGCGGACTTCTCCGTGGCCAGTGGCACCAAGGCCCTGTCCGGTCACGGCGACCTGCTGCTGGGCTACGTGACCACCCGCCGCCCCGAACTCGCCGCCCAGGTGCGGCTGTGGCGCAAGACGGTCGGCGCCATCCCGGGCCCGATGGAGTCGTGGCTCGCGCACCGCTCGCTGTCCACCCTCGCGCTGCGCGTGGACCGGCAGGCCGCCAACGCCCTCGCGCTGACGGCCGCGTTGCTGGAGCGGCCCGAGGTCACCGATGTGCGCCACCCCGGGCACCCGGAGGACCCGGCGCACACCGTCGCCGCCGCGCAGATGAGCCGCTTCGGCAGCGTCGTCTCCTTCACCCTCCCGGACAAGGCGCATGCCGAACGCTTCCTGTCCGCGCTGCTGCTGACGACCGAGGCGACCAGCTTCGGCAGCGTGACGAGCACGGCCGAACGACGGGCGCGCTGGGGCGGGGACGCGGTTCCCGAGGGCTTCGTCCGCTTCTCGGTGGGGGTGGAGGACGCGGCCGACATCGTGCGGGACGTGCTGCACGCGCTCGATGCCGCCAAGTAGCGCCTGCTGTTCACCCGGAACAGATATATCTACGTAGACGGCGCTACGCAGAATGGGTGGCCCGAGCCTCCCCCCTCGTGGCTCGGACCACCCTGGCTTTACGCGCGGAGATCCGCTCGAACAAGGCTAGTTGACTCTGCGTCAGTGTCCAATCACAGTTGCGATGCAGACCTATCGATATATTTATAGTTGCGGACACGACAACCCCTTCAAGGGAGCGGTTCCATGGATCTGGCTCTGCTGCGCACGTTCGTCACGGTGCACCGAGCCGGATCCTTCACCAGGGCCGCCCAGCTGCTGGGCCTGTCCCAGCCCGCGGTCACCAGCCAGATCCGCAGCCTCGAACGGCAGGTCGGCCGGCCCCTGTTCCTGCGGCTGCCGCGCGGCGTCAGCCCCACACCGGTCGGCAACGACCTGGCCCACAAGGTCGCCCCGCATCTCGACGCCCTCATGGAGATCACCCAGGGGGACCTCGCCGAGGACTCCGGCAACCGCACCGTCCACCTCGCCGGGCCGCCCACCTTCACCTCGCTGCGCGCCCTGCCCGCCCTGGCCCCGCTGGTCGCCGAGGGCCTGCAACTGCGCATAACCCTCGCCGGCGAGGACGAGGGGCTGGCCGGTCTCGCCGCGGGCCACCACGACGTGTCGCTGGGCACCATCCGCCCGCGCGACCGGCTGCTGGCCGCCACCCCGCTGTGGGACGAGGAGCAGATCCTGGTCGCCGCGCCCGTCTGGCAGGAGCGCATCGGCGGCCCGCAGGCGGTGCACACCCACGGGCCGCGCGTCCTTGACGACGTCCCGGTGATCTCCTACGACGAGGGCATGCCGCTGCTGGACCACTACTGGTCGGCGGTCTTCGACAGCAGCCCCGCCATCGTGCCCGCGGTCGTGGTGCCGGACCTGCGGGCGGTGCTGGAGTGCGTGGCGGCCGGGGTCGGCATGGCCGTGCTGCCGCGCTACCTGTGCGGCGAGGCGCTGGCCGAGGGGTCCGTCGCCGCGCTGCTGGAGCCGCCGGTGCCCCCGCTGCGCACCTACTTCGTCTCCGTGCGCGCCGGGACGATCGCCCTGCCGCACATCGCGCGGGTGCACGAGCAGCTCGTGCGCGCGGCCGCCGGCTGGTGAGCGCGCGCCGGGCGGCCGGCGGGTGACGTCCGAGGGAACTGCGCGTTCCGATTCGCCGTCCCGGAGGCGTTTGCGCCCTCCCGCGCCGCGGCAGATCTCAGGCATGCCCCCGGACACCGGAACACCCGCCCCACCCGCTCCGCCGACCGCGCCGGCCACCCGGCCCGTGGTCAAGCGCACCGCCCGCGCCATCCTGCTGGACGGCGACTCCCTCGTGCTCATCAAGCGCACCAAGCCGGGGCTCCACCCGTACTGGGTCACCCCCGGCGGGGGCGTGGAGGCCGAGGACTCCACCGTGGTGGAGGCCCTGCACCGCGAGCTCGACGAGGAGCTCGGCGCCAAGGTCACCGATGTGGTCCCCGCCTTCGTCGACACCGTCGAGCACATCGCCGGCGACGGCTCGCACGGCGTGAAGGTGCAGCACTTCTTCGTCTGCCGGCTCGCGTCCATGGATCCGGCCCGGCGGCACGGCCCCGAGGTGGACGAACCCTCGGGGACGTACGAGATCGTGCGCGTGCCCTTCAGCCGCGTCGGGCTCGCCTCGGTGGAGGTCGTCCCGCTCACCCTGCGGCACTACCTGGATGGCAACATCGAAGGCGTGCTGGGACTGCTCTCGTCCGACCTGGGCTGATCCGGGCGGCTGGTGGTGCGGCAACGTTTTTCCTCGTGAGGGCGGGGGCGAGGGGGGTGCCCGGGTGCGTCAGTCGCCGGCCGCGACCAGTTCCTCGATCAGGTCGTGGCGGATGCGCTGCGAGGGGATCCCGCTGCGCAGCAGGCTGTCCACGCCCCTGCGGATCATGCCGGGCGGCCCGCTGAGATAGGCGTCGAACTCCGGCCAGGGGCCGTACTGGTGGACGATCTCCGGCAGCTGCCCGTGCAGGCTGCCGGGCCCGCCCTCGGAGACCACCGGGCGGACGGACAGCCACGGGTGCGTGCGGTCCAGCCGCAGCAGGGTGTCGAGGTCGTACAGGTCGTGGTCGCTGCGGGCGCCGTAGAAGACCTCCATGGCGCGCCGCCTGCCGTGCTCGGCGACGTCCTCCACCAGCGCCTTGATGGGGGCGATGCCGGTGCCGCCGCCGAGGCAGAGCAGGCCGTTGTCGGCGCTGTGGTCCACGACCATGGAGCCGGACGGGGGGCCCAGCCGGAGGATGTCGCCCGGCTGCGCGCGGTGCACCAGCGCCCTGCTGACCCAGCCGGCCGGGACGGCCTTGACGTGGAACTCCAGCAGGCCGTCGGCCCCGGGGGCGGACGCGAAGGAGTAGTGCCGCCACACCCGGGGCCACCAGGGGGTCTCCAGCGTCGTGTACTGCCCCGCGAGGAAGGGGTAGGGCTGGTCGGGCCGGACGGTGACCACGGCTATGTCGGGGGTGCGCAGGTCGTGCGCGACGATCTCGGCGTGCCACCAGGCCGGGGCGTGCTTCTCGTCGGCGGCCGCGGCGTCGATCATGATCTGGGAGATCGCGGTGTAGGCGCGGACCCAGGCGGCCTCGACCTCCTCGTCCCAGATGTCGGCGGCGTAGCGCGTCAGGGCGCCGATCAGGCATTCGCCGACCGCGGGGTAGTGCTCGGGGCGGGTGCCGTACTTGCGGTGCCCGCGGCCCAGATGGGCCAGGTATTCGGTGAGCGTCTCCGCGTCGTCAATGTGTTCGGCCGCGGTGAGAAGCGCTTTCAGCAATCGGTCCCGCTGGGTGTCCATCGCCGCCGGGAAGAGTTCGCGCAATTCCGGGTGGCGTATGAACAAAAGCGCATAGAAATACGACGTCGTTTTGTCAGCCACAGGGGCGACCGTTTCCATCGTCCTGCGGATCAGCGCCGCGTCCGCGCTCACCCCCCGTTCCGCGGGCCGCGGTTCCGCCCGGGGCGGCGCGTCCGGGACCTGCAGGACCTGCGGGTGCGGCGGGGGTGGGGGCTGCGGGTCCGCGGCGGGCGGGGGCGCGCGGTGACCCGCGGGGCCGGCGGCGGTCGCCGGTCGCGCGGACATCCGGTCCGCACCCGTGCCCACCGGGCGTATCGGCCGCACCGGTCTGCTGGGAGTCCCGCTCCCGGGAGCCCGCGCGCCGCCCGCCGTGCCGTCGTGGTGCGGCCGCGGCCCGTCGGGCGGCCTTCGGGGGCTGAACCATCCGTCGGTGTCGGCGTCGGCCCCCTTGCCGGGCCCGCCCGCGTTCGTGGTCAGAGCGTCCATGATCAGCTTCGCCTCGAGCTTCTCCGGGTCGGTGTCCGTCAGTGACACACGTTCTGCGCGGAGAGCCTGCCAGGCACATAGGCCCGAACGGACAAATAGCCGGAAGTACGGGAAACGCGAAGAGAAATCCCGTTAGGCTCGTTCGCCTACGGGACCTGCCCGGAGCCGTGCGTTCCCTATTGCCGCGGCATGCGCGCCCGAGGGGAATTCAGCCGGTCACCCCGTGACGAGTGCATATGCTTCCCGCAAATCACGTCCGGCGTAGGCGTGGGTCGCCAGGCCGCTCACATGGTGGTCGCCGTTGACGGCCACCGAGACCGGAACCGCGGCGAAGAGCGCGGTGTCCGACATCGAGTCCCCGTACGCCACGCACTCCGCGCGGCTCACCCCGTACCGGGCGCACAGCTCGTCCGCCGCGGCCACCTTGGACTGCGGGACCAGGATCCCCGACGGGTCGAGCAGAGCGTCCGGCGCGAACGGCACCTCGGGGAACGCCGACGCCCGCACCTCGTGCGCGCCCCAGGCCAGCAGCCGCCGTACGAAGAAGTCCGGCGAGAGCGAGACCACGGCGCAGTGCTCGCCGCGGGCCGCGATGTCCGCCCACACCTCGCGTATCCCCGCGAGCCACGGGGCGCCCTCGAAGGCCGCCGTGAGGTGGGCGCCGGTCAGCCGCCCGTACATCCCCCAGGCGCGCTCGGCGTAGCCGGGCGGGTCGATGGCACTGCCCGCCAGCGCCGTCTCCAGCTCGCGGAACTCGGCCACCAGGCCCAGCTCCCGGGCGAGTTCCATGCTCGCGGAGGAGCCGTGGATCAGCGTCCCGTCCATGTCGAAGATGTGCAGCCGTCCCACGTGCCCTCTCTCCCCTCGCCCGACCCCGGCACGGTACGCGACGGCTCAGCCGGCGCCGAACAGCCGTACCGCCTCCCCCGCCGCCCCGCGCACCGCGGGCCTGCGGTCCGCCGCCCGCCAGGCCAGCGCCACCGTGCAGCGCACGTCCCCGGCGAGCGGCACGATCACCACATGGGAGCGCGCGTAGTGCTCGTCGGTGGACGTACTGGCCAGGGCGCAGCCCCGGCCCGCCGCCACGAGCTCCAGCGTCTCCTCCAGCGACCCGGACAGGACCGTCCCGGCCACGTCCGCGACCCCCACAGCGGCAGGGTGCCGGAAGCCGGAGTACGCCGCGTCGGCGGTCCTCGGCAGCACCCACACGCGGCCGCCCAGCTCCTCCGGGGCGACCTCGGCGCGGCGGGCGAGCGGATCGCTCGCCGGCAGCGCCACGCAGCGCCGGTCGGTCGCGATCGTCACCATCTCCAGCCCCGGCGCGTCCAACGGCGGCCACACGATGGCCAGATCGGACTGCCCGGTGAGCAGCCCGCACGACGGTTCGTCGACGTCGTAGCGGCGCAGCCGCACGTCACCGGCGACCCGAGCCTCCACCGCCCGCAGCAGCTCCCGCGTCCTGCCGGCCGCCGCCTCCCCGAGGAAGCCGACCGTGAACGGCCGCGGGGCCCCGCCCAGCAGCCCCTCCAGCTCGTCGGCCGCGTCGACGGCCGCCATCGCGTGGGCGAGTATCCGGCGGCCGAAGGCGGTGGGCCGGACGTGCTCACGCGTGCGCAGCAGCAGCGGCTGCCCCGCCGCCGCCTCCAGCCGGCGCACCGACTCGCTGACGGTCGGCTGGCGTACCTGGAGCATCCGCGCGGCCGCCGAGAACGATCCCGTGCGCGCCACCGCGACGAACGCCCGCAACCCGGGCAAGGTCAGCGTCACAGGCGGAGGATAGCCAGCCCCGGCCGATGTCCATAGGGGAAAACTATGCCCGCCGTGCCCCTGCGCCCGGCCACGCTGCCCGTATGACAGCACCCCTGCCGCCCCTGCCCGCCACCCTGCCGGTCCGCCGCCTCGGCCCCGCCGACCTCGCCGCCTGCTCGGAGCTCGCCGTCAGCCGCGGCGGGGGCGCCGAGGAGCACAAGTGGCACTTCCTGCTCACCCACGGCACCGGCTGGGGCATCGACGCCCCCGACGGCCGGGGCCTGGCCGCCACCACCGTCCTCACCCGCTACGCGGGCGGGCTGGCCGCCGTCAGCATGGTGCTCGTCGCCGCCCGCCACGAGGGCCGCGGCCTCGGCCGCCGCATCATGACGCACGTCCTCGGCGAGGCGGGCGACGACACCGTCACCCTGCACGCCACGGACCGCGGCCGCCCCCTGTACGAGAAGCTCGGCTTCCGCGCCGTCGGCACCGTCGTCACCCACCGCGGCACCTTCCGTCCGCCGGCTGCCGCCGCACCGCACCACCCGGACCACCCGGACCACCCAGCCCGCCCGCGCCCCGTCACGGAGGCCGACCTGCCGGCCCTTCTCGCCCTGGACGCCGAGGTGTTCGGCGCCGACCGCTCGCCCCTGCTGCGGGACCTCCCCCGGTTCGCGGAACGCACCCTGGTGACCGAGGAGGACGGCAGGCTGACCGGCTGGGCCTCCGCCTGGCGCAACGACGGCACCCTCGTCGTGGGCCCGGTCGTCGCGGACACCACGGCCGGCGCCCGGCGGCTCGTCACCGCGATCGCCCGCGACGGCGGCGGCCCCGTCCGGCTCGACCTGCGCACCGAGGACCCCCTGCGCCACACCCTGCCCGCCTGGGCCGCCGAGCACGGCGTCCTGCCCGTCTTCCCCAACACCCTGATGGTGCTGGGCGACCGCGCCCTCCCCGGCGACGACACCCGCCGCCACACCCCGCTCATGGTGGCCCTGGGCTGACGCCACCGGCCGCCCCGCCGTGCGGGCTCAGCCCGTGCCCCCGGCAGTCCCGCCGTAGGACGGAAAGAGCGCACCGATCGGCGCCAGCCGCACGCGTCCCCCGCACACGTGCATCTGGGGCAACGGGGCGACGGTGAGCGGCCGGGAGTCGCCGGGAATCCGGATCCGGGCACCGTACGGCGGGTTCCAAACGGCCGTCGCGTCGCACCCGGCGCTCCGCCATTCCGACCAGAGCAGGCTGTACGAGGTCCGCTCCCCGGCCGCGAGCACCACGAGGTCCGCCGTGAGCCCCGGAACACGGGTGACGTCCATCGTTCTGGGTTCCGTCGTGTTCCGCCCCTTGCCGCAGCCAGGATCATGATCGCCGTTGCACGCGACCGGCATGTCGTCGCCGAACACCGACAGCCCTGCCCACCCCTGCAGCGAGCAGGTACCGCCGGAGATGTTGCTCAGCACGATGCTCATGAATGTGTCACCTGGCTCACTGCCGAGGGGCCGCCAGGGCTGTTCGGCCGTGGCCTCCAGATCCGCCGAGCGGCACGGACGGGCGGCCGGTGGCACGGCCACGTGCGCCGGCGTCGATCCGGCACCTTGCGAGCCCGCGGCGTGCGTCGGCCGGGGCGACTGCGGTGGCGTCGGCTTGATCCGCGTCGGCTGCGTCGGCTGCGTCGAGGCCGACGGCGTGGGCCGCGGCGAAGGAGGAGCCGAGGCGGCACGCACCGCCGGCGCTCCCACGGGTTCCGAGTCGTACGCGGGTGCCACCGCACACCCCACCAGGGCGCCGAAGAGCGCCACAGTGGCCGGAACGTGGCACTTGAGGATCTTCACGCGGGGAACCTAGCGACATTGCACATCATTCGAGAACAGCCGGAACAAACTGTTCAACGCTCCTTAACTCCAGGGCCGGTTACGCCCCTGAGCAAGCCGGTCGCCGTCGAGCCTGGGCTGCGCCCAAGAGTGCGGCTTCACGGCTTTTGGAGGGGGCGATGGTGAATACGACGGCTTTCGCTGGGGCGACCCGGAGGACGGGGACTGCGACAACGAACCCGCCGGCATCTGGCCCGGACGCAACGGCCGCCTGTGGCTGATGAGCTGTTAGGCCGACCCCACTCACCCCGTCCTCGTCCACACCGAGTAGCCCCACCCCCTGGCGAGGGCGAGGCCGAGACGAGGCGGCTTGCCCGTGCCGGCCGAGTGCAGCACGCTGGGCCCCGAGCCCGGATCGCGCACCGATGAGTTTCCCGCGCCGCGCCGGTCTGTACGCCGGACACCCACGGACGGAAGGCCGGCCCATGCGGAAACTGATCTACGGCATGAACCTGACACTGGACGGCTATGTCGCCACGCCCGGCGACGACATCGGCTGGAGCGGACCGCCGAGCCACGAGCTGTTCCAGTGGTGGCTCGACCACGAGCAGGCCAGTGGTCTGTCGCTGTACGGGCGCAAGCTGTGGGAGGCGATGAGCTCCTACTGGCCGACCGGCGACCAGCAGCCGGGCGCCACCCCGGCGGAGATCGAGTTCGCGCGGAACTGGCGGGACACGCCGAAGGTGGTGTTCTCCTCGACGATCGACAAGGTCGACTGGAACACCCGCCTGGTCACCGGCGACGCGATCGCCGAGATCACCCGGCTCAAGGCCGAGGACGGCGACCCCATGACCATCGGCGGCGCGACGCTTGCCGCGGCAGCCATGCGCGCCGGGCTGATCGACGAGTACGTGATCGCCACCCATCCGGTCCTGGTGGGCGGCGGCACGCCGTTCTTCACCGCGCTGGACAACTGGGTGAACCTGAACCTGGTGGAGACGCGCACGTGTCCCGGCGGCGTGGTCCTGACGCGGTACGAGACGAGGCGGTGAGCAGCTTCCCGCTGTCTCAATGCTGCGGGGACCCGCTGTAGGATCTCGCCACTCGCGTCATGTTGATCTCGCGTGACCTGGGCGTTCTTGGCTGTCTCACGGCCTTGTCACCCATGATCGGTCTCAAATCCGTGGCATTTCCTCGCGAGGGCGAGGTTGAGATCAGGCGGCTGGCCCGTGTCGGCCGAGTACACCACGCTGAGCGCCGAGCACGAGGACTACCGGCGAACCCAGATCGCGCACCCATGAGTGTCCCGCGCCGCGACAGGGTCGTGTTGGGGGACTCAGGCGGCAGGCGAACTGGGGACACGGTCTGGGCTGTCTGCGAAGACCTGGCCGGCGACTGTGGGGGGTGAGCCCGCCCAACCTGATTCCCAGCGAGGTGCCGACCCGCGACCGTATCGACTTCAAAGACCGTGAAGCCGTGCGAGCGCGATGCCTGCGGCTTGCCTAGTTGGCCGGCCAACCCACGCTGCGCGGCGGCACACCGCTCACCTTCAAGGCATGCCAGGCATCGGCGACGGCCCAGACCGACCAGGAATGCCTTTCCAGTCTGAGGCGAGCTGGATCGGACGGCTCGCCGTCAAGGGCCAACTGTCGTCGAGCTAGGCTGCGCGCAGCACGGCGGCTGCAGGGCCTTTGGAGACAGCACGATGGTGAATACGACGCCGGGTCGGCGCACGTTGCTTCTGGATCAGTACCCGGAGCTGGCTGGCTACGCACGGACAGCACTGCGCCTGCATCCGCGACGCGGCATACCCACGGTGCATGAGAGCTCCGTCGGTGGACCGCTGATGTGGCCGGTCCACGAGCCCTGGCCGCTCTGCTATGAAAAGCACTACGGCGACGGTCCCGAGGGCCCGGCAGAGGGTGTCGTCATGGCCTCGGTCCTCCAACTCTTCCGACGCGACCTGCCGGTCAGCCTCCTGAGCGCGCCCGAGTGGATGTTTCCCAACGGCAGCGACGTACTCCAAGTGCTGTGGTGCCCGAACCCCCACGTGGACACCGACGACCCAAAGGCAACCTTGCGCTGGCGACAGCAAAGCCGCCTGGAGGATGTCAGGTCTAGCAACCCTGCTCTCAATGTCTTCACACAGGAAGGCGAGGACAACCTCGTTCCCCGCGCCTGCGTCGTCCACCCCGAACTGGTCCAGGAGTATCCGCCCATCACGCTCCAGGAACCGCATGAGAGCAATTTCTCCGAAACCCTGCTGGGCATCCTGCCAGCCCACCTTGAGCTGGCCTGCGCCCTCTGGACCGCCACAGGCAGCCCGCGTGAGAACTTCGACCAACAGGACTACTCCGACCACTGCAGCGTCCCCGGATGGAAACTGGGCGGCTGGGTACCCTACGTCGGCTTCTGGCCCACGCCTGCCAAACACTGCGAGTGTGGCGCTGGCACATTCATGCTCCTGGGAGCGACCTCAGAAGATCTCTTCGGTCCGTGGCAACCAGTGGATTCCCCCGGCTTTCGCTGGGGCGACCCGGATGACTGGGACGACAACCGTCCGGTCGACATCTGGCCCGCCCGCAACGGACTGCTGTGGCTCCTCGGATGCGAGGCTGACCCCACACATCCTGTCCTTGTCTACTCCGAGTAGACACACCAGGCTTCGCAGATGTCGCAGATGTTGCGACTGATCAGTGCAGCACGGCCCGAACGGCAGTGGCATCGATTAGGCGGTATGCCGGGTGGCTGCGGGGGTGGGTCCGTTGTCGATGCCGGACCACTGCCGTTGGAGGAGCTGGCCCTGCGGGCCGTGGACGTGCGGAGGGCCAGGTCACTTTCCTGACCTGGCCCCCTACCCTGCTGAAGCGTTGTTCTAATCGGTGCGGTCGCCTGTCAGCTGACGCGAACGGTCCACGCTGCGGAGGATGAGGCCGCCAGGGTAACGGTTGCCGGACGGTAGGCACGCAGCGTGTACGTGCCGGTGTGGGCGAAGGTCAGCTTGCCTGCGGCGGTGCCGTTGGTGGCGAGCTTGGCGGTGGTGAGGGTGGTCCAGGTGCCGTTGCTCTTGCGGATCTGGTACTGGATCCACGTTCCGGCCGCATAGGGCGAGGAGACTGCGGTGCAGGCGACGGCCTTGCCGTGGTGGGCCTTCGTGGCAGGGCTCTTCATGGACAAGGTGGCCTTGACATGGCCGGTGACGGTACTGCTGGTCGAGGAGGCCCAAGCGAGGTTCTTGGCTGCGGTGACCGCGCGCCAGGTGCCGTTGCGCTTGGCGGTGGTGGTGAAGTGGGCGGTGCCCTTGCTGTCCGCGGTGGCCTTCGCGACGGTGGTCCAGGTGATGCTGTCCGCGGGACGGAACTGCAGGGAGATCTGAGCGCCTGTGGCCGGCTTGGATCCGGTCTGGGTGACCGTTGCCGTGAGGTTCTGCTTGGCGCCGTACGTGGTCAGGGCAGGCCCGGTCAGCTTTGTGGCCGTGGCTGCCAGGACCCGTATCGGCTGGGTGCTGACCGAGGAGTCCCCGAACTGCGAAACCATCGTCAGGGACACCTCGTGCATGCCGGGCGTTCCTGCGGTCCACGTTCCCGAGGGCTGGGCCGGGTAGGTGCCGGTGCTGATGGTCTTGCCGTCGACAGTCAGGGTCCAGTTCTGCGCGTGGCTGACCTTGTCGGCGGCGTGGGTGTTGGCGGCGAACTTCCAGGGCTTGCCGGCCACGGAGAAGTTGTCGAGGCCGGCGGTCCAGGTCGGGTCGATGCCGGAGACGACGTTGATCGGCACGTTGGTCGTGCCGTGAGCGCCGCGGTTGTCGGTGACGTCGAAGGTCAGGGTGTGCTTGCCGTATGGGAGGGGCTTGTCGCCGAGCCGGGCGTAGAAGTAGTTCTGGTAGCCGACCAGGACGAAATCGGACACCCGGGTTGTGGCCAGGAGCGCGCCGTCCAGCGTCACCCGGGTGCTGACCGGGTAGGCGTAGTTGAGGTTGCGCGGCCAGGGCTGGTCGAGCTCGCGCGGGTACTTGTAGGTCAGGAAGGCCGTGTCCGGCACGTTCCGGATCACTGCCTTGACCGCGGTCGTCACGGTGAAGCCGTGGTCGACGAGCGTAGTGGCCCGCACGGGACTGCCGGCACGGCCCTGGTTGTCGAAGGCGACGACGTACGCGGAGGAGGGCCAGAGCGCCGACTGAACCTTGCTGGTGTCGACGGTGCCGGTCCACATTCCGTCGCTGTCCGGGCCGGCCAGGTCGGATGCTGCCGGCCAGACCGGGTGGTTGGAGAAGTATTCGACGCGGGAGACGCCGCCTCCGGTGTCCGTCGCGACGGCCCGCAGGTTCAGGCGCTGATCGGCGGTGAGACCGACCGGCTTGAAGGAGGTCCAAGCGTCCTCGCCGGGGACGTCGGGCAGGGTCACGATCGGACGGTCGTTGTCGACGGTGACGTCCGCTGTGGCGGTTCTGATCTCGGGCCGCGCGGTGAAAACCTCGACGCGGATCTCGTTGGCGCCGTCCTCAACGAGTGGTGCAGCGATCGTGTCGGTGCCGCCGAACTTCTTCGTCGCGGCCGTGTCCACAGCCGCATGGAGGGTGCACGACGGCAGGCAGTCGCCGGCTGCCAGATCGATCCGCTGGCTGACCTCACCGGTCCCCTGCGCGTTGGTGTGCCCGGTGATACTCACGACGGCGGCGTAGGGCTCGTAGTCCGGATCGGCGTGCACGGTGAACGTGACATCAGCGGTGCCGGTGACGGTCTGGCCCGGAGTGACCGTGCCGGAGGAGTCATGGCCCGAGGCGAGGGTGTCGATGCTGACCTGGGTGAGGTTGGCAGCGGTGTCCGCAGCGGCCGGAGAGCCGAGGGCAACAGCTGCCAGGCAGGCGGAACCGACGAAAGCAGAGACGAAGCGTATGTGCCGGGACACGGCGTGGTGATCCTTTGACTCGATCGCGGCAATCTCGCAGCTCGCGGAGCCGCCGGTAGCCGAACGGATGCTCGGAAGCTGGAGCGTATACCACCCGGTTTCCAGCGATAGAAGCCAGGTAGCCGGCCCGCTGCGCTTACCCCTGGACTGGCTCACCCGACACGGCTCAGGACCCGGGTGGCCTTCGAGCACCGTATTTCAGTGCAGTGCCGCCCGCTCCTGCCAATAAGTGAGGTGGCTGCGACTGCTACGGGTCACGCGGTGATCCGGGCCCAGCACTCGTGCGCACTCGGCCGCCACCCCGGTCATCAGCCGGACAGCCTCGACTGGATCTCCGGCTTCTCCCATGAGCCGAGCGTGCCACTCGAGGCACTCCAGCGTGTCAGTGTGATCCCGCCCGAGCACCCGGACTGTGTCAGCAGCAGCATCGGCGATGAGCTGCGCTGCCTTTGCCGGATCTCCGGCATCCCGGACGAGGCGGGCGTGATGGCGACGGAAGTTAAGGGTGTCGCGGGTGTCCGGTCCGAATGTCCGCTTACTGTCTGTGGCCACGTCGGCCATGAGCTGCGCTCCCTGTGCCGGATCTCCGGCATCGCCAACGAGGCGGGCGTGATGGGCGCGGCAGTTCAGGGTGTTGCGGTTGTCCGGCCCCAGCACCCGAGCGCAGTCATTGGCGAGATCGGATACGAGGATCGCCGCCCGCGTCGGATCACCGGCTGCCCCAACGAAATGCGCCTGCAAGGAGCGGCACTCCAGCGTGTCCTTGTGGTCCGGACCCTGCACCCGAGCCCGGTCGGCGAATAGGTCGGCCAGGAGCTGCGCCGCCTGCGCAGGATCTCCGGCATCGCCAACGAGGCGGGCGTGATGGGCGCGGCGTCTCAGGGTGCCGGGGTGGTCCGGCCCTAACGCCTGCGCGCTGTCGATGGCGAGGTCGGCCGTTAGACGCAGCGCCTCTGCCAGGTCGCCGGCCTCCCCGACGAAATGGGCATGCTCGGAGCGGCAAAGCAGTGTGCCCTCGTGGTCCGGGCCCTCTACGCGTTGTCGCTCCGCAGCCAGGTCGGCCATAAGCCGGGCTGCCTGCCTCGCATCGCCGGCATCGCCGATCCGCTGGGCCTGACGGAAGCGCTCCCTGGATTCCTTCCGGAACGCGAGGAGGGTTGATGAGGAAGTAGCGATGTCCCGTGCGGTCGGCGGATGTGTGGCCCCATCGCCGAGCTGTAGGGCCGCGGCGGGTAGCTTCGGTACTGGCGTCTGCTTGTTTTGGATCAGGCTGGTTACCGCGGTTGGCCACGACACGGCCCCCGAGAACTCCTCCGGAGGGGTCCACCGCTCTGCGATTGCTGTGGCAAGCTCGGTCAGGGTGGGCCGCTTGACAGGATCCTTGATCAGGCAGGCGGCTATCAGGTCGCGCAGCGGACTGGGCACGCCGTCGAGTACGGGCGCAG
Organism: Streptomyces sp. NPDC088732; assembly: GCF_044751205.1. Lineage (NCBI taxonomy): Bacteria > Bacillati > Actinomycetota > Actinomycetes > Kitasatosporales > Streptomycetaceae > Streptomyces > Streptomyces sp. NPDC088732. The sequence goes on along the minus strand of NZ_JBIVLI010000009.1, from coordinate 39,634 downwards.
CGTGGACGATGCGGTAGAGCAGCGCAGCGCTCGGTCCCTCGCCGAACGGCCCGGTTCCGTTGGCGGCGAAGGTGACCACCGCCCCGAGGGAGAACACATCGGTGGCCGGGCCCGCCTGTCCGCCCACGGCTTGCTCCGGCGACATGAAGCCGGCCGTGCCGATCACCGTTCCTGTGGCGGTCAACGCCGTGCCATCGATCGCCCGGGCAATACCAAAGTCGATTACCCGCGGGCCGTCCGCAGCCAGGAGGACGTTCGAGGGCTTCAGGTCCCGATGCACTATGGCGGCCGAGTGGATCGCGTGAAGCGCTTCCACCAGCCCGGCCATCAATGGCCACAACGATGCCTCGGGCAGCGGACCATTGGCCACGACCGCCTCGGACAGGCTCGGACCTGGCACGTAGACAGTCGCCAGCCACGGCGGATCGTCATCCGGGCCGGCCGCCACTACGGGCGCCGTGAACGCACCGCTGACCGCCCGCGCGGCAGTGACCTCCTGCCGGAAACGGATCCTGAACTCGGGCTGCTGCGCGTAGTGCGGATGCACCACCTTCACCGCCACCGCCCGCCCAGCCAGCGAGCGGCCCAAAAACACTCGCCCCATACCGCCCGCACCCAGACGGCCCCGCAGCACGAACCCGCCCACACTGGCTGGATCCCCGACCCCCAACGGCTCCATCCCGCCCCTCCCCGCGAGCACCACACTCTGAGGCGCCGGCCATACCCAGGATCCAGCCAGACAAGACCTTTGAGAACACAGCCGACCGCACACCACGGCGGCCACCGACAATCCGCCGAGTTTCCTCAGATTTTCAGTCCGGCGGGTGCTGATTCCATAGATCGACTGAGACCCTAGAAGCCGCTCGTCAGGTCTGCGCCATGTCCACGAAGCGCGAGTAGTGCCCCTGGAAGGCGACGGTGATCGTCGCCGTGGGGCCGTTGCGGTGCTTGGCGACGATCAGGTCGGCCTCGCCGGCGCGGGGGGACTCCTTCTCGTAGGCGTCCTCGCGGTGCAGCAGGATCACCATATCGGCGTCCTGCTCGATGGAGCCCGACTCGCGCAGGTCGCTGACCATCGGCCGCTTGTCCGTGCGCTGTTCGGGGCCGCGGTTCAGCTGGGAGAGCGCGATGACCGGCACTTCCAGCTCCTTGGCGAGGAGCTTGAGGTTCCGGGACATGTCGGAGACCTCCTGCTGGCGGCTCTCGGGACGGCGCGAGCCGCCCGCCTGCATCAGCTGGAGATAGTCGATGACGACCAGGCGCAGGTCGTTGCGCTGCTTCAGGCGGCGGCACTTGGCGCGGATCTCCATCATCGACAGGTTCGGGGAGTCATCGATGTAGAGGGGGGCCGCGGAGACGTCCGGCATCCGGCGGGCGAGCCGGGTCCAGTCGTCGTCGGTCATGTTGCCGGAGCGCATGTGGTGCAGCGCCACGCGGGCCTCGGCGGACAGCAGGCGCATCGCGATCTCGTTGCGGCCCATTTCGAGGGAGAAGAACACGCTGGGCATGCCGCTGCTGACCGAGCACGCGCGGGCGAAGTCCAGCGCGAGCGTGGACTTGCCCATCGCGGGACGGGCGGCGATGACGATCATCTGGCCGGGGTGCAGGCCGTTGGTGAGGGAGTCCAGGTCGGCGAAGCCCGTGGGCACGCCGGACATCTGGCCGCTGCGGGAGCCGATGGCCTCGATCTCGTCGAGGGCGCCCTCCATGATCTCGGAGAGCGGCAGGTAGTCCTCGCTGGTGCGCTGCTCGGTGACGGCGTAGATCTCGGCCTGGGCGGAGTTGACGATCTCGTCGACGTCGCCGTCGGCCGCGTATCCCATCTGCGTGATGCGGGTGCCGGCCTCGACCAGGCGCCGCAGGACCGCGCGTTCGTGCACGATCTCGGCGTAGTACTCGGCGTTGGCGGCGGTGGGCACCGCGTTGACGAGGCTGTGCAGATAGGGGGAGCCGCCGACGCGGGTGAGTTCGCCGCGCTTGGTGAGCTCGGCGGCGACCGTGATGGGGTCGGCGGGCTCGCCGCGTGCGTACAGGTCGAGGATCGCCGCGTAGACCGTCTCGTGCGCGGGACGGTAGAAGTCGGCGCCCTTGAGGACCTCGACGACGTCGGCGATGGCGTCCTTGGACAGCAGCATGCCGCCCAGCACCGACATCTCGGCGTCCAGGTCCTGCGGGGGGACGCGCTCGAAGCCGCCGCCCCCGCGGTCCTCGTCGCGGTCGTGATCGCGGTCGCGGTCGTCCTTGCGGCGGAAGCGGGCGACGGGCTGCCGGTCGCCGGGGCCGTCCGGCGGGAAGGGCGGCTCGCCTCCCCAGTGGTCCTCCGCGGGTTCGGGCTGGCTCACCCCCCTGCCACCTCCTCCCGTGGACGCGCACCGCTCGCGCAGCGCGGCGCTTCTTTCCTACGCCATCGCTCTGACAGTTCTCAGGTCTTGCAGTCGAGACGCCCGCGCACGCCTGTGGCGCGTCGGGCGACGCCCCACCGTAGGGGTCTGCGGGGCCCGGAGCCAAGACGGTTATCCACAGGGGCTGGGGACGACCTGTTGAAGAAACGGCTCCGCCTGTGGAGAAGCCCGCCCAAGCTGTGTACAGGCCGGGGGACAGCGACGTGGACAAGCACACAATCACCCAATGATCACGGCTCTGACCTGGGCTTTCTTCATCCACCCACTGTGGACAAGAAAAACTTCCCCCTTCGGCTCAAGATCGCGACAAACGACGCGGAGCAGATCACCCTGTGCAGCGACAGGTAATGGACGAAGCCACCTTGCGGCTATTACATGTGGATGATTACGCTGGCCGCGTGCCTCAGACCGCCGAGTTCTCCCGTCAGCAGTCCGCCCGCCGCCACGACCGCGAGATCTTCGGCCTCGCCCTGCCCGCCTTCGGCGCCCTGGTCGCCGAACCGCTCTTCCTCCTCGTCGACAGCTCGATCGTCGGCCACCTCGGCACCGCGCAACTGGCCGGCCTCGGTGTGGCCGGCGCGCTCCTCACCACCGTCGTCGGTGTCTTCGTCTTCCTCGCCTACGCCACCACGGCCGCCGTGGCCCGCCGGGTCGGCGCGGGCGACCTGCCCGCCGCGATCCGTCAGGGCATGGACGGCATCTGGCTCGCCCTGCTGATCAGCGTCGCGGCCGTCGCCGTGACCATTCCGGCCGCACCCGCCCTCACCGGCCTCTTCGGCGCGTCCGGCACCGCCGCCCCGTACGCCGTCACCTATCTGCGGATCAGCGCACTCGGCATCCCCGCGATGCTCGTCGTCCTCGCCGCGACCGGCGTCCTGCGGGGCCTGCAGAACACCAGGACCCCGCTCCAGGTGGCCGTCGGCGGCTTCGCCGCGAACGCCGCGCTCAATGTGCTGCTGGTCTACGGCGCCGGCTTCGGCATCGCCGGCTCCGCCTGGGGCACCGTGATCGCCCAGAACGCCATGGCGGCCGTCTACCTCGCGGTCGTCGTCCGCGGCGCCCGGCGGCACGGCGCCTCCCTGCGTCCCGACCTGGCCGGGATCCGGGCCTGCGCCCAGGCCGGGACACCGCTGCTGATCCGCACGGTGAGCCTGCGCGCCGTCCTCATGATCGCCACAGCCGTCGCCGCGCGCCTCGGGGACGTCTCGATAGCCGCCCATCAGATCACCTTCGCCCTGTGGACCCTCGCCGCCTACGCGCTGGACGCCCTCGCCATCGCAGGGCAGGCGATCATCGGCCGGCACCTCGGGGCCGGCGACGCGGAGGCCGCCCGGGCCGCCTGCCGCCGCATGGTCCAGTGGGGCGTCGCCGCCGGCGTCCTGATCGGGCTGCTGACGGCGGTCGGCCGGCCGCTGATAGCGCCACTGTTCACCTCCGACCCGTCGGTGCACTCCGCCCTCGTCCCGGTGCTGCTCGTCGCGGCGCTGGCACAGCCGGTCAGCGGCGCGGTCTTCGTCCTGGACGGGGTGCTGATCGGCGCGGGGGACGGCGCCTACCTCGCCGGTTCCACGATCGTCACCCTGGTGGTCTTCGCCCCGGTCGCGCTGGCCGTGCCCGCGCTGGGCGGCGGCCTGACCGCACTGTGGTGGGCGATGGACCTGATGATGCTGACCCGGCTCGTCACCCTGCAACTGCGCGCCCGTTCCGGGAAGTGGGCCGTCACCGGCGCGGTCCGCGCCTGACCGCCGGCAGGGACGGCGAAGGGCCCGGAACCACGCGGTTCCGGGCCCTTCGCTCACGCGGTGGGTGTCAGCTCGCGACGACCTCGACGTCGAGACCGGCCTCGACCTCGGGGTGCAGACGCACCGACACCTTGTGCGAGCCCAGCGTCTTGATCGGCGAACCGATCTCGACACGGCGCTTGTCCACGTCCGGACCGCCCGCGGCCTTGATGGCGGCGGCGATGTCGGCCGGGGTCACCGAACCGAACAGACGGCCGGCGTCACCGGCGCGGGTCGTCAGCTTGACCTTGACACCGGCGAGCTGCGCCTTGACGGCGTTGGCCTGCTCGATGGTCGCGATCTCGCGGATCCGGCGCGCACGGCGGATCTGCTCGACGTCCTTCTCGCCACCCTTGGTCCACGCGATCGCGAAACCGCGGGGGATCAGGTAGTTGCGGGCGTAGCCGCTCTTGACCTCGACGACGTCGCCTGCGGCGCCGAGGCCGCTGACCTCATTGGTGAGGATGATCTTCGCCATTGCTCAGTCACCCTTCCTTAGCGAGCGGTCGAGGTGTAGGGCAGCAGCGCCATCTCACGGCTGTTCTTCACGGCCGTGGCGACGTCGCGCTGGTGCTGGGTGCAGTTGCCGGTGACCCGGCGGGCACGGATCTTGCCGCGGTCGGAAATGAACTTCCGCAGCAGGTTCGTGTCCTTGTAGTCGACGTACGTGATCTTGTCCTTGCAGAACACGCAAACCTTCTTCTTCGGCTTGCGAGCAGGCGGCTTCGCCATTGTCTCTCTCCAGTGTGATCAAGAAGTGTGGTGCGCCGCCCTCAGAAGGGAGGCTCGTCCGAGTAGCCGCCGCCGGAACCGGAGCCACCGCCCCAGTTGCCGCCACCACCCTGGCCGCCACCGGCCGGAGCACTGGTCGCCCAGGGGTCGTCGGCGGGCGCGCCGCCCTGGCCGCCGCCGGAGCCACCGCCCCAGTTGCCGCCACCTCCACCCTGACCGCCGCCGCCGTAACCGCCCTGACCGCCGCGGGAGCCGCCGGCTCCGCCGCCGCTCGCCCGGGTGATCTTGGCGGTCGCGCTGCGCAGGCTGGCGCCGACCTCGTCGACGTCCAGCTCGTAGACCGTCCGCTTGACGCCCTCGCGGTCGTCGTACGTCCGCTGCTTCAGCCGGCCCTGCACGATCACGCGCATGCCCTTCTGAAGGGACTCCGCCACGTTCTCCGCCGCCTGCCGCCAGACCGAGCACGTGAGGAAGAGGCTCTCGCCGTCCTTCCACTCGTTGGTCTGCCGGTCGAAGGTGCGGGGGGTGGACGCGACACGGAACTTCGCGACCGCCGCACCGGAGGGGGTGAAGCGCAGCTCGGGGTCGTCGACGAGATTGCCGACGACCGTGATGACGGTCTCGCCTGCCATGGTGGGTGACCTCTCGGCTTTTCTTGGCTGCTCGGTATCCCGAATGCCGTGAGCCGTCAGGCTCAGTGGGTTTCGGGGCGGAGGACCTTGGTCCGGAGGACCGACTCGTTCAGGTTCATCTGACGGTCGAGCTCCTTGACGACCTCGGGTGTGGCGTTGAGGTCGATGACCGAGTAGATGCCCTCGGGCTTCTTCTTGATCTCGTAAGAGAGACGACGACGGCCCCAGGTGTCGATCTTCTCGACCTTGCCGCCGCCCGTACGGACGACACCAAGGAAGTTCTCGATCAGCGGGGAGACAGCACGCTCCTCGAGATCGGGGTCGAGGATCACCATCACCTCGTAGTGACGCATGTGGAACCCACCTCCTTCGGACTCAGCGGCCATGGCGTTTCCATGGCAGGAGGGTTTGCATCGCGTCGCAACGGTATCGCGGGCCACCGACAACGCCCTGGGCCTTCCGTGGATCGCATCCCGGAGACCTTGCGGACCGTTGCAGGGGCCTGCACAGACACCGGTGCAGACGGTACACACTACCCGGCCCCGTGCTTCCGGTTGAAATCCGCGGGTGGAAGCCCCCAATCTGTACACATCGGGTGTGTCCGGCGCTACGATGCGCCACTTCTCCATCACGGAGGTGCCCCATGGCACAGGCAGTACGACCCACCACCGACGCCCACCACCACCGCTTCCGGCTCTCCCGGTTCACCTTCAACAGCGACGGCCAGCCGCACCCGGTGGAGAACGGCCTCGCCGTAGCGACGCTCGTACTGGGCCTGCTGGCCTCCATCGCCGCCTTCTGGAGCGGACTGCACCTGCTGAGTTCCTGGGCCGGCCTCATCGGGCTCCTGGTCGGCGCCTACGGGCAGTACCGCTCGGTCACCACCGCGGAGCGCTTCGTCTTCATCATCGGAATGGGCCTGGCCGGCATCGGTTTCTACATCGGCATGGCCCACGGCGGTCTCTTCGGCGGAGTGCTGGGGGGATAGCAGGCACGCGGCACGGTCACGCGGCGGCGTCCCGCGACGCCGCCCCCGGGCCCGGCCGGGCCCGGCTCCGGGCCGTCCGGGCCCGAGCCGCGGCCTCCGGTTGTCCACAGCCCTCGCAGGGGCGTTCGCCGTTCGCAGTAGGCTTCGGCGCAGTAGTAGTGCAGACAGAGACGCCTTAGCCGCAGCAGCGATGGGGAGCGCCCCGCATGAGCTTGACCCTGAGGACCATCAGTCGGGAACAGCACCTGGCGTACATCCAGAGCCTGCCCTCGGCGAGCCACTGCCAGGTCCCCGCCTGGGCGGACGTCAAGACCGAATGGCGCTCGGAGAACCTGGGCTGGTTCGACGACAGGACCGGTGAACTGGTCGGCGCGGGCCTGGTCCTGTACCGGCAGCTGCCCAAGGTGAAGCGGTACCTGGCGTACCTGCCCGAGGGCCCGGTGATCAACTGGTACGCGCCCAATCTGGAGGACTGGCTGCGCCCGATGCTCGCGCATCTGAAGCAGCAGGGCGCGTTCTCCGTGAAGATGGGCCCGCCCGTGGTGATCCGCCGCTGGGACGCGAACGCCATCAAGGCGGGCATCGCCGATCCGGACGTCAAGCGCCTGCGCGACGTCGAGGCGACCTTCATCGAGCCCCGCGCCTTCGAGGTGGCCGACCGCCTGCGCCGCATGGGCTGGCAGCAGGGCGAGGACGGCGGCGCCGGCTTCGGCGACGTGCAGCCGCGCTACGTCTTCCAGGTGCCGCTCGAGGACCGCAGCCTGGACGACGTCCAGAAGGGCTTCAACCAGCTGTGGCGCCGCAACATCAAGAAGGCCGAGAAGCTCGGCGTCGAGGTCGTCCAGGGCGGCTACGACGACCTCGCGGTCTGGCAGCAGCTGTACGAGGTGACGGCCGAGCGCGACCACTTCCGGCCGCGCCCGCTGTCGTACTTCCAGCGCATGTGGCAGGTGCTCAACGCCGAGGACCCCAACCGCATGCGCCTGTACTTCGCCACGCACGAGGGCGAGGCGGTCGCCGCCGCCACGATGCTCGTCGTCGGCCGGCACGTCTGGTACTCCTACGGGGCCTCCGCCAACCACAAGCGCGAGGTGCGGCCCAGCAACGCCATGCAGTGGCGCATGCTGCGGGACGCCTACGCGCTCGGCGCGAGCGTGTACGACCTGCGCGGCATCAGCGACTCCTTGGACGAGAGCGACCACCTCTTCGGGCTCATCCAGTTCAAGGTGGGCACCGGTGGGCAGGCTGCCGAATACTTGGGCGAGTGGGACTTCCCGCTCAACAAGCTGCTCCACAAGGCGCTCGACATCTACATGTCCCGCCGCTGACCCGCCCGTCCGTCCGCCGACCCGAAAGGCCACCCCACCCGCGATGGCGCTCTCCCTGTACGTCGACACCGTGCGCTGGCGTGCGCACCAGCAGTCCGTGGCGGAGCAGTTCCCGGGGCTGATCCCGGTCTGCAAGGGCAACGGATACGGCTTCGGCCACGAGCGCCTGGCGGAGGAGGCCATCCGCCTGGGCGCGGACATCCTGGCGGTCGGCACGACGTACGAGGCCGCGCAGATCAAGGACCTGTTCGGCGGCGACCTGCTCGTCCTCACGCCGTACCGGCTGGGCGAGGAGCCGGTGCCGCTGCCGGACCGCGCCATCAGGTCCGTCTCGTCGGTGGAGGGCGTGCGCGGCCTGGTCGGCGCGCGGGTCGTCATCGAGGTCATGAGCAGCATGAAGCGCCACGGCGTGAGCGAGGACGACCTCGTCAAGCTCCACTCGGCCATCGACGACGTCCGCCTGGAGGGCTTCGCCATCCACCTGCCGCTGGACCGCACCGACGGCTCCGACGCGGTGGAGGAGGTCTTCACCTGGATGGAGCGGCTGCGCGCGGCCCGGCTGCCGCTGCACACGCTGTTCGTCAGCCACCTCAAGGCGGGCGAGCTGGAGCGGCTGCGCGCCCAGTTCCCGCAGACGCGCTTCCGCGCCCGCATCGGCACCCGGCTCTGGCTCGGCGACCACGAGGCCACCGAGTACCGCGGCGCCGTCCTGGACGTCACCCGCGTCGCCAAGGGCGAGCGCTTCGGCTACCGCCAGCAGAAGGCGGGCGAGGACGGCCACCTGGTGGTCGTGGCGGGCGGCACCTCCCACGGGGTGGGCCTGGAGGCCCCCAAGGCCATGCACGGCGTCATGCCGCGCGCCAAGGGCGTCGCCCGTGCGGGGCTCGCCACCATCAACCGCAACCTGTCCCCCTTCGTGTGGGCGGGCAAGCAGCGCTGGTTCGCCGAGCCGCCGCACATGCAGGTGTCGATCCTCTTCCTGCCGGGCGACGTGGCCCCGCCCGCCGTCGGGGACGAGCTGGTGGCCCATCTGCGGCACACGACGACCCAGTTCGACCGCGTCGTCGACCGCTGACGCCGCGCTCCGCGTCCGCGTCCGCACACAAGGAGGCCCCCGCACCGCCGAGCGCTGCGAGGGCCTCAGGAGCGCCGCCGGGATCAGGCGGGCGGGTTCGGGTCCACACCCCACCGCACGGGCTGCTGGACCGGCGTCCCGGGGCCGTACGGGCCCTCCGGGCCGGCGAAGGGGGCGGCGTGGCGCGCGCGCCGGCCCGAGCCGCCCAGGGAGACCTTGTCCCTCGCCTCGTCCAGCACACCGCCGGAGGGGTCGTCCGAACCGTCCCGGCGGACCGGGTCGCGCTCGGGGAGGAGCACGTCGCGGACGACGACCGCGCACAGGTAGAGCGTCCCCACCAGGTGCACCGCGATGGCGAGGTCGTAGCCGTACATCGGCAGCCCCTTGTTGCCGCCGCCCGTGGTGTACGCCAGGTAGAACCAGATGCCGAGGAAGTACATGACCTCGGCGGCCTGCCAGATCAGGAAGTCGCGCCAGCGCGGCCTGGCGAGCGCGGCGAGCGGCACCAGCCACAGCACGTACTGCGGTGAGTAGACCTTGTTGGTCAGGACGAAGGCCGCGACGATCAGGAAGGCCAACTGGGCGAAGCGCGGCCGCCGCGGCGCCCACAGCGCCAGCAGACCGATGCCGACCGCCAGCAGCGCCATCAGCACCATGGCGCCGAGGTTCGCCACGCTCCTGTCGATCGAGATGCCGGTCGTCTGCGTGATGGCCAGCCAGAACGAGCCGTAGTCGACGCCCCGTTCCTGGCTGAAGGCGTAGAACCGCCACCAGCCCTCGGGGGCGAGGATCGCCACCGGCAGGTTCACCACGACCCAGGCGCCCGCGGCCCCGGCCAGGGTGACGCTCCACGCCTTGAGTCTCCCGGCCCGCAGGGCCAGTACGAACAGCGGCCAGAGCAGGAGCACCGGGTACAGCTTGGCGGCCGTCGCCAGGCCGATCAGGATGCCGGCGGCCAGCGGGCGGCTGCGGGACCACAGCATCATCCCGGCGGCGGCGAGGGCCACCGCGAACAGGTCCCAGTTGATCGTGGCGTTCAGCGCGAACGCGGGTGCCAGGGCGACCAGCAGCGCGTCCCAGGGCCGGCGGCGGTTGGTGCGGGCCACGCAGACCGCGATGACCGCGGTGCACGCCATCAGCATCCCCGCGTTGACCAGCCAGTAGATCTGCTCGCGGTGCTGGATCGTGCCGCCGTGCGGGGTCAGCCAGGAGGCGACCTCCATGAAGACACCGGTCAGGACCGGGTACTCCAGGTAGCCCATGCCGCCGGAGACCGTGTCCGGGATGCGGTCGAAGTACGGCACCAGGTCGTCGGCGAAACCGCGCCCGTAGTACAGGTGCGGGATGTCCGAGTAGCAGGCGTGGCTGTACTGCGCGTTCGCGCCGAAGAACCAGCCGCTGTCGTAGCAGGGCAGCTTCTGCACCATGCCGAGCGCGAACATCCCGATCGCCACCAGCACGATCACCCGCAGCGGGTTCCACCACCCGCGCTGCCCCACGGCGGCGAACCGCCCCAGCGGCCCTCCGATGACCTCGCTGCCGGCCCGGGCGACCGGGTCCTCCTCCGTCGGAGGCACGACCTCCTCGGCCTCGCGGGGCTCCTCGGCCGCCCCGGCCTCCCGGTGGTGGTCTTCGCGCACGCTCGTCATGCGGACATCCTGCCCTACGCGGCTGAGCGGGGGCTGTCCCAATCCCGACGCGATCACGAACGGCCGCGGCCGCGGAGGGCGTGGTGCCCTCCGCGGCCGCGGATCGGTGCGGGTGCGGTCCCCGGACGGGGCCTCAGCCGTTGGCCCCCGCGAAGAGGCCGGTGCCCTTGGTATTGCTGGAGGACGGGGTCGAACTCGGTGTGCCGGAGGCCCCGCCGTCCGTGCCGCCGCCGTCGGCGCCGCCATTGGCCGCACCGCCATTGGCTGCACCGCCGTTGCCACCGCCGCCGTTGCCGCCACCGCCGTTGCCACCGCCGCCGTTCTGGCAGCCGAAGAACCCTCGGCAGGTCTCGGTCGCCGTCGCGGTGGGCGACTGGGTGGGCGGCGTGAACGTCGGGGTCGGCGGCGTGCTCGCGCTCTCGGTCGGCGAGGACGACACGGACGGGCTCGACGACGCCGGGGCGCCCAGCTCGTCGTGGATGTCGCCGATCTTGACCGGGTCCGGGAAGGGGACGTCCTGCGTGCCCTTGAGCGCCGCCTTCATGTACTCGGTCCAGACCTGGGTCGGGATGTCACCACCGTGGATGGACTCCACACCCGCCGTGCCGTTCATGGAGAGCAGGCTGTGGGTCTTCGGGTTCTCGCGGAACATCGCGATCGAGGTCGACAGCTGCTTGGTGTAGCCGACGAACCAGGCCGACTTGTTGCTGTCGGTCGTACCGGTCTTGCCGGCCGCCGTCCGGCCCAGCGCCAGCGCCTTCATACCCGTACCGTTCTTGATCACGTTCTCCAGCGTGTCGGTGACGTTGTCCGCCACCTCCGACGGCATGACCTCGGTGGCCTTCGGCTTGTCGAAGCCGGGCACCTCCACACCGCCCTGCTTGACCGCCGTGACCGAGTACGGCTCCACGTGCTTGCCCGAGGCCGCGAAGGTCGCGTAGGCGTCGGCCATGCGAATGGCGCTCGGGGTCGAGGTACCCAGCGCGAACGAGGGGTTCTGGTAGGCCATCGAGGTCTTCAGGATGCCGGACTTCTCGGCGACCGAGGCCACCTTGTCCATGCCGACGTCCATGCCGAGCTGCACGAAGGGGGTGTTGATGGACTGCTCCATCGCCTTGCGCAGCGTGATGAAGCCCCAGGCGTGGGGACTCTCGTTCTCCTGGTAGAACGGCGTGTTGTCCTTCTTGAGGACATCGGTGCCGTCGTTGTTCTTGACCCTCAGGTGGTCGTTGCCGTTGTACTTGCTCAGCGGCGAGATCCCCTCGCCGTGGCTCCGGTACGTGCCGTACTCCATGGCGGCGGCGAGCACGAACGGCTTCCACGTCGAACCGACCGGCACACCCGAGGTGTTGGCGTTGTTGGTGAAGTGGTTGTGCTCGAAGCCGGCGCCGCCGTAGATCGCGACGATCGCGCCGTCGTTCGGCTTCACCGAGGCCGCACCGAACTGCACGTACTTGTCCAGCTCCCGCTTGTTCGGCTTGAGGTTGGCGTCCTCGACCTTCTTGACCGCCTTGGCCAGCGCGTCCACCTTCGGCTTCTCGAAGGTCGTGTAGATCTGGTAGCCGCCCTGGTCGAGCTCCGCCCGGCTGATCTTGGAGTGGCTGAGCACGTAGTTCTTGGCGGTGTCCACCAGGTAGCTGATCTGGCCGGTCATGCCCTTGGTGGCCTTCAGGCCCTGCGGCTCGGGGTACCCCGAAACGGCCTTGTCGTACAGGGGCTTGGTCAGGTGGCCGTCCTTGTACATCTCACCGAGGATCCAGCGCCAGCGGTCCTCGGAGTTCTTCCGGTTCGCCTCGGGCGTCGCGATCGGGTCGATGCTCGTGGCGCCGGCCGGGTCGTAGTACGTGGGGCCCTTGAGCAGCGCGGCCAGGAAGGCGCACTGGCTGTCGTTGAGCTTCTCGGCGTCCACGCCGTAGTAGGTCTGGGCCGCCGCCTGGATGCCGTAGGCACCGCGTCCGTAGTACGCGGTGTTCAGGTAGCCCTGGAGGATCTCGTCCTTGCTGAGCTTCGTCCCCACCTTTATGGAGATGAAGAGTTCCTTGAACTTACGGCTGACCGTCTGCTCCTGGCTCAGGTAGGTGTTCTTGACGTACTGCTGGGTGATCGTGGAACCACCCTGCGCGTCACCGCCCTTGGCCATGTTGAACAGCGCGCGGCCGATACCCATGGGGTCGACGCCGGAGTCCTTCTCGAAGCTCTTGTTCTCCGCGGAGATGACCGCGTACTGCATCGACTTCGGGATCTCGGCGAGCGTGACGTTCTGCCGGTTGGCACCGGTGCCGGTCGCCACCATGCGGTCGCCGTTGGCCCAGAAGAAGACGTTGTTCTGGGACTTGGCGGCGTCGTTCTCGTTGGGGATGCCGACCATCGCGTAACCGATGCCCGCGGCCGCCACCAGGCTGCCGAAGAAGAAGACGCACAGACCCGACACGAGCTTCCAGGACGGCACCCAGCGCTGCCAGCCGTCCCTGCCCCAGCGGGGGTAGTCGAGGATGCGCTTCTTCGGCGGCTGGCCGCCTCCGCGCCCGCCCCCGGCGCCCGCCTCCGCGGTGCGGCGACGTCCGCCGCCCTTCTGATTGGCCTGGGCCGCGCGGCGTGCGGCGGCGCGCCCCTGGTACGCGGGCTCGCCCCCGCCCCGGCGTCCGCCCTGACCCGCACCCGGGCCCGGGACCGCGCCGTGGCCGGCGCTCTGACGTGCCCCCTGGCCCGGACCGGACGGCCGTCCGCCCTGACCCGCGGCGGCGCTGCCCCGGGGGGGCTGCTGACGCGGACCGCCGCCCGTGCCCTGGGTGCCCTGGGCCGGACCGGGTCCGCGTGTGCCGTACGACTGCGATGGCGGCGCTTCCCGCCGGCCTCCTGGCGGCGGGGGTTGCTGCTGCGCGCCGCGCCGGGCGGCTGCGCGGCCGCCGCCGGGCGGCGTCTGCGGCGGCTTGCGACGGTGCTCGCTCATGAACAGCTACTCCTAGGACAGGCGGAATCGCCTGAAAGCGGCAGTGGTTTTCCGGTCCCCCCGGCGTGCGTTGGCCGCACTGCACCACGGACAAGGACGCTCACTTGCGCCCCACGGTTCCCGGTGCTCTGCATGGCGAACAGAGTACGCAGGGTCAAAAGACCTGCTAGCCCGATGTTCATCACATAAGGGGCGGTTGACGCTGTGCAGATTTCCCGATGTGACGTCGGTCACCGTGCGGCACCTTGCGGGCCCCGGTCGGGCGTTCTATCGTCACGATGTATCGAGCCGATACATCGCGGCGAGATAAGAGGCGACGACTGCAAGGACGGAGGCGGGAAGAGGGCATGAGCAAACGCTCGGGCATCCTCGAGTTCGCCGTCCTGGGCTTGCTGCGCGAATCCCCGATGCACGGTTATGAGCTGCGGAAACGGCTCAACACCTCGCTCGGTGTGTTCCGCGCGTTCAGCTACGGGAGCCTCTACCCCTGCCTCAAGACACTGGTCGCTCAGGGCTATCTGGTCGAGGAGACCGGCCCCGAGTCCGATCCGCTCACCACGCCGCTGGCCGGCCGGAGAGCGAAGATCGTGTACCGGCTGACGGCGGCCGGCAAGGAGCACTTCGAAGAACTGCTCGCCCACTCCGGACCGGACGCATGGGAGGACGAGCACTTCGCTGCTCGTTTCGCCTTCTTCGGCCAGACGTCCAGGGACGTACGGATGCGTGTCCTCGAAGGTCGGCGCAGCCGCCTGGAGGAACGCCTGGAGAAGATGCGCGCGTCCCTCGCGCGCACCCGTGAGCGGCTCGACGACTACACGCTCGAGTTGCAGCGGCACGGCATGGAGTCGGTGGAGCGCGAGGTCCGCTGGCTGAACGAGCTGATCGAGACGGAGCGGGCGGGGCGCAGCAGGCCCCTGTCCGCTCCGTCCTCGGACGCCGAGCAGGACAACCAACAGGAAAACGACGAGGGACCCGGCAGCGACCGGGGATCCTCGTGACGATCACACAGGGAGCAACCGGAATGGGTTCGGTTCGCGTAGCCATCGTGGGCGTGGGCAACTGCGCCGCGTCGCTGGTGCAGGGTGTCGAGTACTACAAGGACGCCGACCCGGCCGGCCGCGTGCCCGGCCTCATGCACGTGCAGTTCGGCGAGTACCACGTGCGTGACGTCGAGTTCGTGGCGGCCTTCGACGTGGACGCCAAGAAGGTCGGGCTCGACCTGGCCGACGCCATCGGTGCCAGTGAGAACAACACCATCAAGATCTGCGACGTGCCGCAGACGGACGTGACCGTCCAGCGCGGCCACACCCTCGACGGTCTCGGCAAGTACTACCGCGAGACCATCGAGGAGTCCGGCGAGGAGCCGGTGGACGTCGTCCAGATCCTCAAGGACCGCCAGGTCGACGTGCTTGTCTGCTACCTGCCGGTCGGTTCCGAGGCCGCCGCCAAGTTCTACGCGCAGTGCGCCATCGACGCCAAGGTCGCGTTCGTCAACGCCCTGCCGGTGTTCATCGCGGGCACCAAGGAGTGGGCGGACAAGTTCACCGCGGCCGGCGTGCCGATCGTCGGCGACGACATCAAGTCCCAGGTCGGCGCCACGATCACGCACCGCGTGCTGACCAAGCTCTTCGAGGACCGCGGGGTCATCGTCGAGCGCACCATGCAGCTGAACGTCGGCGGCAACATGGACTTCAAGAACATGCTCGAGCGCGAGCGCCTGGAGTCCAAGAAGATCTCCAAGACGCAGGCCGTCACCTCCCAGATCCCGGACCGCGACCTGGGCGCGAAGAACGTCCACATCGGCCCCTCGGACTACGTGGCCTGGCTGGACGACCGCAAGTGGGCCTACGTCCGCCTGGAGGGCCGCGCGTTCGGCGACGTCCCGCTGAACCTGGAGTACAAGCTCGAGGTCTGGGACTCCCCGAACTCCGCCGGTGTCATCATCGACGCCCTGCGCGCCGCGAAGATCGCCAAGGACCGCGGCATCGGCGGCCCGATCCTCTCGGCCTCCTCGTACTTCATGAAGTCCCCGCCGGTGCAGTACTTCGACGACGAGGCGCGCGAGAACGTGGAGAAGTTCATCCGCGGCGAGGTCGAGCGCTGATCGGCGGTTCAGCCACCGTTCACCGCCCGTCGCACGACGCGACCCATCAGGCCCCCGGGTATGACACCCGGGGGCCTGTGTGTCGTGTGAGGCTGTGCGCATGCCCGTCGTACGCGATCTCCGTCTGCTGCTGCGCTTCCGCGACTTCCGGTGCCTGCTGGCGGTACGGCTGCTGTCGCAGCTCTCCGACGGGGTGTTCCAGGTGGCGCTGGCGGCCTACGTGGTCTTCTCCCCGGAGAAGCAGACCTCTCCGGCGGCCATCGCCTCCGCCATGGCCGTGCTGTTGCTGCCGTACTCGCTGCTGGGGCCGTTCACGGGTGTCCTGCTCGACCGCTGGCGGCGGCGGCAGGTGCTGCTCTACTGCAACCTGCTGCGCGCCCTGCTCTCGGCCGGTACCGCCGCCCTGATGCTGCTGCGGGTGCCGGACTGGCTGTTCTATCTGTCGGCCCTCTCGGTCACCGGCATCAACCGCTTCGTCCTGGCCGGCCTGTCGGCCGCGCTGCCGCGCGTGGTGGACGGCGAGCGCCTGGTGATGGCCAACTCGCTCTCCCCGACCGCGGGCACCCTCGCGGCGACCGCGGGGGGCGGGATGGCGTTCCTCATCCACCTCGGGGTCGCCGAGGGCCGGGCGTCCGACGCCCTGGTCGTGCTCCTGGCGGCCCTGATCTATCTGTCGGCCGGGCTGACCTCCCTGACGCTGGGCCGCGATCTGCTGGGCCCCGATCCCACCCGGGTCCAGCCGCGGGTCGGCGAGGCACTGCGCAGTACCGTCGGCGGCCTGCTCCACGGGCTGCGGCACCTGCGGGACCGCCCGCGGGCCGCGCGTGCGATGGCCGCGATGACGGCGATGCGCTTCTGCTACGGCGGGCTGACGGTGACGGTGCTCATGCTCTGCCGGTACGCCTGGGCCGGCGGCGGTACGGGCGGCGGCGACTCCGGTGGGGACGGGCTGGCGCTCCTGGGCCTCGCGGTCGCCGCGTCCGGGGCGGGGTTCTTCGTCGCGGCAGTGATCACTCCGTGGTCGGCGGGACGCTTCGGGACCTTCGGCTGGATCACCGTCTGCGCGGCCTCGGCCGCCGTCCTGCTGCCGGGGCTGGGGCTGCCCTTCCGCCCGGTCCCGATACTCGTGGCGGCCTTCGTTCTCGGCGTCGCCACGCAGGGAGCCAAGATCGCCACCGACACGGTCGTCCAGTCCTCGATCGACGACGCCTACCGCGGCCGGGTCTTCTCCCTCTACGACGTCCTCTTCAATGTGGCCTTCGTCGGCGCGGCAGCGGTCTGCGCCCTGATCCTGCCCGCCGACGGCCGCTCCGCCGCCCTGGTGATCGGGCTCGCCGTGATCTATGCCGCGGTGGCGGTGAGTACCGCGCGCACTCCGGTCCGTTTCGCGTGAGGCACGGCACCATCGCCATGTTTCACGTGAAACATCCGCCCCGTCATGCCGGAGGGGGGTCATGTTTCACGTGAAACATGACCCCCCTCCGGCGTCCGCGCGGCTCGAGAGGACTCCCGACCCGTGGGACTCAGCCGCCCTGAGCGGCCCACCACTCCTTGAGCGCCGTCACCGCGGCCTCCTCACCGAGCGGGCCGTGCTCCATCCGCAGCTCCAGCAGATGCGCATAGGCCTTGCCGACCTCCGGACCCGGGGAGATCCCCAGGACCCCCATGATCTGGTTGCCGTCGAGGTCGGGCCGGATCGCGTCCAGCTCCTCCTGCTCCCGCAGCCGCTCGATGCGCTCCTCTAGCCCGTCGTACGTACGCGCCAGGGCGGCGGCCTTGCGCTTGTTGCGCGTGGTGCAGTCCGAGCGGGTCAGCTTGTGCAGCCGCTCCAGCTGCGAACCCGCGTCGCGCACGTAACGACGCACCGCGGAGTCGGTCCACTCGCCCGTGCCGTAGCCGTGGAAGCGCAGGTGCAGCTCCACCAGCCGGGCGACGTCCTTGATCGTCTCGTTCGGGTACTTGAGCTTCGCCAGCCGGGTCTTGGTCATCTTCGCGCCCACCATCTCGTGGTGGTGGAAGGAGACCCGTCCGTCGGACTCGAAGCGCCGGGTGCGCGGCTTGCCGATGTCGTGCAGCAGGGCCGCCAGGCGCAGCACGAGGTCCGGCCCCTCGGTCTCCAGAGCCATCGCCTGGTCGAGCACCGTCAGCGTGTGCTCGTAGACGTCCTTGTGCCGGTGGTGCTCGTCGCGCTCCAGCATCAGCGCCGGCAGCTCCGGCAGCACCCGGGCGGCCAGGCCGGTCTCGACCAGCAGACGCAGGCCCTTGCGCGGGTGGTCGGAGAGGACCAGCTTGTTCAGCTCGTCGCGGATCCGCTCCGCGGAGACGATCTCGATCCGATCGGCCATCTCCGTCATCGCGGTGACCACCTCGGGCGCCACCTCGAAGTCCAGCTGGGCCGCGAAGCGCGCCGCCCGCAGCATCCGCAGCGGGTCGTCGGAGAAGGACTCCTCCGGGGTACCCGGCGTCCGCAGCACCCGCTGGGCCAGATCACTCAGTCCGTCGTGGGGGTCCACGAACTCGGGGTCGGGCAGCGCGACCGCCATCGCGTTGACGGTGAAGTCCCGGCGTACAAGATCTTCCTCAATGGTGTCGCCGTAGGAGACCTCGGGTTTCCGGGACGTGCGGTCGTACGCCTCGGAGCGGTAGGTCGTGATCTCGATCTGGAAGCCGTCCTTGCGGCAGCCGACCGTGCCGAAGGCGATGCCGACCTCCCAGACCGCCTCGGCCCAGCCGCGGATGATCCTGAGCACATGGTCGGGCCGGGCGTCCGTGGTGAAGTCCAGATCGTTGCCGAGCCTGCCGAGCAGGGTGTCGCGGACCGAACCGCCGACGAGGGCAAGACGGAATCCGGCGTCCTGGAAGCGGCGGCCGAGGTCCTCGGCCACCGGCGCGATGACGGGCGCCGGCTTCAGGGTCTGGGGGGCGTTGTTGGCATTCGGCACAACAGAACAGGGTACGTGCCCGTGCGCCCTACGGCGGACCGGTTTAGTGTCGTCCCATGATCGCCACGGAGCTTCCGCGGCCCTCATTGTGCCGATCTTGTGGCCCGGCCGCAGCACTCCGACTCATCGAGCATCGTTACCATTCCAGGACGCACATCCGATGACGACGAGGGACGGCCAGCGCGTGGGCGAGGCGGCACAGCACCCTGGGACAGCTCCGGCCCGTACGAGGCTGCGTCGAGCGGCGGCGCTGCTCGCCGGCGCCACGATGTTCGCCGGGCTGCTCCAGGCCCAGACGGCTCCCGCGGCCCACGCGGACTCCTCGAGCCACGGCGTGGACGTGTCGGTGGACTCGCTGTCCCCCGCCGTCCCCACCAAGGGCGACACGCTCACCGTGACGGGCACGGTCACCAACAAGGGCAAGCAGACCGTCACCGACGCCGAGATGGGCGTCGAGGTCGCCCCTGGCGGCCCCCTGACCACCCGCAGCGCCATCGGCACCGCCGCCGGGCGCGGCACCTACAGTCCCGGCGTCGACGGCTACGAGATCGCCGGCCACACGGCCGGCCTCGAGGACCTGTCGGCCGGCATGAGCCGCTCATTCACCCTCAAGATCCCCGTCAAGGACCTGCACCTGGACGCCGACGGCGTCTACCAGCTCGGCATCTCCCTGGCCGGGCAGACCCGGGCCACCGGCTACCGGCAGATCCTGGGCGTCGAGCGGACGTTCCTTCCCTGGTACACCACCGCGAGCGCGAAGAGCACCCGGTACACCTTTCTGTGGCCGCTGATCGACCGCCCCCACCTGGCCGTGCGCAGCGAGGGCGACGACCAGCAGAGCCCGATCTTCCTCGACGACCACCTCGCCCAGGACCTGGCCCCCGGCGGGCGCCTCCAGCAGCTGGTGACGCTCGGCCGGAACCTCCCGGTCACCTGGGTGGTCGACCCGGACCTGATCGCCACCGTCGACGCGATGACGCGGCGCTACCAGGTGGCGGGTCCGGGCGGTGATCTCGATCACACCACCTCCGGCACCGGGACCGACGACGCCAAGCGCTGGCTGACCGACCTCAAGACCGCACTGACGGGCGACGAGGTGATCGCCCTGCCGTTCTCCGACCCGGACATCGCCTCGATCGCGCACCACGGCAAGAACGTCGCCGGGACCCTGGCCCACCTCAACACCGCCACCGAGCTGGCGACCACGACGTTCGAGACCGTCCTGCACATCACGCCCGCCACGGACGTGGCCTGGCCGGTGCAGGGTGCCGTCGACCCCTCCATCGTCGACGTCGCCACCTCCGCGGGCGCGGACAAGGTCATCGCCCGCAGCGACAGCCTCGGCGAGCCCGGCCAGCCCGGCTACACGCCGACCTCCGCCCGCCCCATCGGGGGCGGCACCACCGCCGTCGTGGCGGACGCGGGGCTCTCCGAGGGCTTCGAGGGCGACATGATGCGCGCCGAGAACGCCACGCTGGCGATCCAGAAGTTCCTCTCCCAGTCGCTGATGGTCACCATGCAGGCGCCCGACCGGCAGCGCAGCATCGTCGTCGCGCCGCAGCGCATGCCCAGCGCCTCGCAGGCCCAGGCGATGGCCCAGGCCATCGCCTCCGTCGAATCAAGCGCCTGGGCCGAGACGATGGACTTCTCCGACGCCGCCAAGGCCACTCCGGACCCCCGGGCCAACCGCAAGGTGCCCAGCGGCAAGGCCTACCCGTCGAGCCTGCGCAAGCGCGAGCTGAGCACGGAGGCGTTCCGGCAGATCCAGGCCACCCAGGCCAGGCTCAACGGCTTCCTGGTCATCCTCAGCCGCAAGGACCGGGTGACGACGCCGTTCACGACGGCGCTGCTGCGGTCGATGTCCACCGAGTGGCGCGGCAACCCCGGGGGCGCCGCCTCCTTCCGGTCGGCGATCGGGACATACCTCTCCGATCTCATGGGGCTCGTCCAGATCCTGCCCAAGACCGGTACCCTCACCCTCTCCGGCCGCAGTGGCACCATCCCGGTGACGGTGAAGAACGAGCTCGGCCAGACCATCGAGGGGCTGACGCTGGAGCTCAGCTCCAGCCAGGGCAACAGCATGGATCCGGGCGCCCCCCAGCCGGTCACGGTGGAGGGCGGACACACCCGCTCCCTGAAGTTCGCGGCGACGGCGGCGCGCAACGGTCTCAACACCATCACCGCGCAGCTCTACACCAAGGACCACGTCGCCTACGGCAAGCCGATCACCTTCACGGTGGACGTCACGTCGATCACCTCCACCGTCATGGTGGTGATCGCCGTCGGTCTGCTGATGCTCGTCCTCGCCGGCGTGCGGATGTACCACCAGCGCAAGCGCCGTGCCGCCGCCGGGGACGACGGAGACGACGAGGGTGACGACGAGGACGCGAAAGCGGCCGAGGACGGGGAAGACGCGGAGGAGAACACCGCCGACGGCACCGCCGAGGGCACCGCAGGTGCCCAGGACGGAGCCGCGCCCGGGCAGCCGGGTGACCCGGCGGCGGACACCGCCGCGCAAAGTAAGGACCCGTCCGGGACGGGTGAGAAGGTGGACCGATAGTCAGCGAGTCAGGGGCCGATGAGGTGGGGCAGTGATGAACGCGCCGTACGACGGTGAACGCGAACGGGAAGCGGGGGAGCGGTTCCCCGCCCAGCCCGGGCAGCCCCCCGCCGTGCCCGACCCGTATCTGCAGGACACGTATGCCCGCGATCCGTACCAGCGCCAGGACCCCACCGCGCAGGACCCGGTGGACGATGCGCTGTACGACCGCACCGCGCACCCGGCCCCGGGCTACGGCCAGCAGCCCTACGGCCACCAGCCGTACCGGATGCCCTACGCCGACGACGCGGCCACCCGCTACGTGGGCGTCGACGAGCTCGTCTCGTACGCCCCCGACGACCAGGGCGCCCAGGCACCCCAGCCGGACGCCTACGCGCACCTCTTCCGGGACGACCCGGAGCCGCCCGCTCCCGAGCCGGAGCCCGTGGTGGAGCCCGTCCAGGCCGCCGCGGGCAGCCGCGGGAGCAGCCTGCTGAAGTCCAGCGCCGTCATGGCGGCCGGCACCCTGGTCTCCCGGCTCACCGGCTTCCTGCGGACCCTGGTCATGGCCGCCGCGATCGGCGTCGGCACCCTGAACGACGGCTACCAGGTCGCCAACACGCTGCCCACGATGATCTACATCCTGGTCGGCGGCGGCGCGCTCAACGCGGTCTTCATCCCGCAGCTGGTCCGCGCCATGAAGAACGACGAGGACGGCGGCGAGGCCTACGCCAACCGCCTGCTCACCCTCGTCGTCACCGGCCTGGCGGTCGTCACCGTGATCTGCGTGGTCGCGGCCCCCGTCTTCATCCAGGCGATGTCCCACGACATCGCCTCCGACCCGGTCCGGTTCGAGGTCGCGGTCACCTTCGCCCGCTACTGCATCCCCACGATGTTCTTCATGGGTGTGCACGTCGTGCTCGGCCAGATCCTCAACGCCCGCGGCCGGTTCGGCGCGATGATGTGGACCCCGGTCCTCAACAACATCGTCACCATCGCCACCTTCGGCGCCTTCATCTGGGCCTTCGGCTCCTTCACCACGACCGGGGTCAGCTCGGCGACCATCACCCCCGACGGCGTCCGGCTGCTCGGCATCGGCACGCTGCTCGGCCTGGCCGTGCAGGCGCTGTCGATGCTCCCCTACCTGCGCGACGCCGGCTTCCGTATCCGCCCCCGCTTCGACTGGCGCGGCCACGGCCTGGGCCACGCGGCCCGGCTGGCCAAGTGGACCTTCTTCTTCGTCCTCGCGAACCAGATCGGCATGATCGTGCTGACCCAGTTCGCGACGGCGGCCGGCGCGGCGGCGGAGAAGGCGGGCCAGGAGGGCACCGGCATCACCGGCTTCAACTACGCGCTGCTGCTCTGGCAGATGCCCCAGGCGATCATCACCGTCTCCGTCATGACCGCCGTGCTGCCGCGCATCTCCCGCGCCGCTGCTGACGGCGACGCCGCGGCGGTGCGCGACGACCTCTCCTACGGCCTGCGGACCTCGGGCGTGGCCATCGTGCCGTGCGCCTTCGCGTTCCTGGCCCTCGGCGTCCCGATGACCACCCTGCTGTACAGCGGCTCCGGCAGCGGCGCGCTGAACATCGGCTTCATCCTGATGGCCTTCGGCCTCGGACTGATCCCCTTCTCGGTGCAGTACATCGTCCTGCGCGGCTTCTACGCCTACGAGGACACCCGCACCCCCTTCTACAACACGGTGATCGTGGCGGCCTGCAACGCGGTGGCCGCGGCGCTGTGCTTCTACCTGCTGCCCGCCCGCTGGGCGGTCGTCGGCATGGCCGCCGGCTACGGCCTGGCCTACACGATCGGCGTGGGCGTCGCGGTGAAGCGGCTGCGCCACCGCCTCGGCGGGGACATCGACGGCAAGCGCGTGGTGCGCACCTACGCCCGGCTGTTCGGCGCGAGCATCCCCGCCGCGGTCGCCGCGGGGGCCGTCGTCTACTTTGTGTCGCAGTCGCTGGGCCACGGTGCCGCCGCCTCACTGCTGTCACTGGTCCTCGGCGGCCTGGTGCTGGGCGGAATCTTCTTCGTCGCCGCCAAGCGCATGCGGATCGAGGAGATGACAGCCATGGTCGGCATGGTCCGTGGCCGGCTGGGCCGCTGATTTCAGGCCGCGGGGCAACCATCGCCCGCTCTTGCGTGTCGTGCATAGCGGTGGACTGTTGGCACAATTGTCCTTGGCTGTGTTGTCAGATCTTGCAACGGATGGGGAGGCAGGAACGACGGTGGCGGAACGGAGCACGGCTGCCGTCGGAGTGGCCAACGAGAGCGGCGACAAGCCGCTCACCGCTCACGCGGACAGTGCCACGGCCGACGAGGCGACCGACCTGAGCGAAGAGCAGGACGCACCGCAAAAGACCCTCCCCGAGGAGACAGCACCGACCAGGAACGCGCCGCCGGAGCTCCACAGCGGCCACAAGCTCGCCAGGCGGTACCGCCTGGAGGACTGCCTCACCCGTGTCGACGGCTTCAGCAGCTGGAAGGCCTTCGACGAGAAACTCCGCCGCGCCGTGGGCATCCACATCCTGCCCGCCGACCACGGCCGCGCCCGCCTGGTGCTGGCCGCGGCCCGCTCGGCGGCACTCCTCGGCGACCCCCGTTTCGTCCAGGTCCTCGACGCCGTCGAGGAGAACGACCTGGTCTACGTCATCCACGAGTGGCTGCCCGACGCGCGTGAGCTGAGCGAGCTCATCGCCGTCGACCCGCTGGAGCCCCACGAGGCCTACCAGATGGTCAGCCAGGTCACCCAGGCCATGGCCGCCGCCCACCGCGAGGGCCTGGCCCACCTCCGGCTCAACCCGGACGCCGTGCTCCGCACCGAGGCCGGCCAGTACCGCATCCGCGGTCTGGCCGTCGCGGCCGCGCTGCGCGGCATCACCTCCGAGCGCCCGCAGCGCGAGGACACCGAGGCGATCGGCGCCCTGCTGTACGCGTGCCTCACCCAGCGCTGGCCGTACCCCGAGGACGCGTACGGGCTCAGCGGCCTGCCCAAGGACGTCGGTCTCGTCGCCCCGGACAAGGTGCGGGCGGGGATCCACCGCGGACTGTCCGAGCTCGCCATGCGGGCACTGGTCAACGACGGCGCCACGGCGTCCCGCGAACCGGGCCCGTGCGCCACCCCGGAGGAGCTGTCGAAGGCGGTCGCCGCGACCCCCAAGATCCGCCCCCCGGAGCCGTCCACGGCCTCGTACTCGCGGACGACCTACCAGCAGGGCGCCTACCGCCAGCCCGCCTCCCACCCCTCGACCCACGTCACCACGGTCCTCCCGGCCACCCCGCCCCCGACCCTCACCGGTCGCACCGGCAAGGCCCTCAAGTGGTCCGTGTCGGCCCTTCTGATCGCCGCCCTCGGTCTCGGCAGCTGGCAGGTCGCCGAGACGCTCATGGACCGCGAGAACCGGTCCAAGGACGGCGGCACGACCACCTCCCACACCACGGGTGGCAGTGACAACCCCAGCGGCACCGCACAGCTGACGTCCGGCAAGCCCGTCGCCATCACCGGGGCCAAGGACTTCGACCCGCTGGGCACCGACGGCTCGGAGAACCCCCGGGACGTGGGCAACGTGTACGACGGCAAGGGGTCCACCTTCTGGGAGACCAGTTGGTACACCCAGGCCAACCTCGGCGGTCTGAAGTCCGGTGTCGGCGTCATCGTCGACCTGGGCAGTGCCCAGCAGGTCGGCAAGGTGAAGGTCGACTTCATAGGGGACGACACCACCGCCGAGCTGATGGCCGCGGACGCGAGCGCCGACTCCATGCCGACCGCTCTCAACGACTTCACCAAGGTGGCCGAGGCTTCCGGCGGCAAGGTCACCTTCCAGCCGGGCCAGGCGGTCAAGACCCGCTACCTGCTGGTCTGGCTGACCCAGCTCCCCCACACCGATGAGGGCAACTACCGCGGCCGGATCTCCGAGATCAAGGTCAGCGGCTAGCGGAAGAACGGGGGGAGTGTGCCGAAGCAGAACACGGGCGAGGAGGTCGCGGACAGCGACCTCCTCGCCCGTCATGTAGCGGGGGATCCGGACGCCTTCGCGGAGCTGGTCCGCCGGCACCGCGACCGGCTGTGGGCCGTGGCCCTGCGAACGCTGGGGGACCGCGAGGAGGCCGCGGACGCCGTGCAGGACGCGCTGGTCTCCGCCTTCCGGTCCGCCCACACCTTCCGGGGTCAGTCCGCCGTCACGACGTGGCTGCACCGCATCACCGTGAACGCCTGCCTGGACCGGGCCCGCAAGGCGGCCTCCCGCCGGACCTCGTCGGTCATCGACGAGAAGCAGTTCGAGGAACTCCTCGAACCGCACGAGTCGGCGGCGGCACCGGCGGAGCGGGGGGAACTCCATCGGGAGTTGCTGAAGGCCCTGGCGACACTGCCGGCCGAACAGCGCGCCGCCCTCGTCCTGGTCGACATGCAGGGTTACCCCGTGGCGGAGGCCGCGGCCGTCCTGGACGTGCCGCCGGGAACGGTCAAGAGCAGATGCGCCCGGGGTCGTGCGCGGCTGCTGCCACTCCTGACCCATCTGCGCGAAGGGACCGGGAGTAGCCCCGATCGGGGCGGGGGAAGGAACCGGACGGAGAACGCATCCGTCCCAGAGACGGAGACCGGGCCGGGCCACGGGATCACGAAGGGCGGAGGTGGACATCGATGACGTCACCGGCGGGAACGAACGAACATCCCGAGGTCGCCGAGATCTCGGACTTCACCGAGGGCATTCTGCCGCCCCAGCGGTCCGCCTCCATCCGCGGCCATCTCGACGGCTGTCCCCTGTGTGCCGACGTACGCGACTCCCTGGAGGAGATCCGCGGACTGCTCGGCACGCTCCCCGGGCCGCCGCGGATGCCCGCGGACATCGCCGGGCGGATCGACGCCGCACTCGCCGCAGAGGTCCTGCTGGACTCCACCGCCCCCGATGTTTCACGTGAAACATCACCCGTGGTGGCGGCGACGCATGTTTCACGTGAAACATCGCACGGCGCCGGACGGGGACCCGAGGGCCGTGCCGCCGCCACGACCGGTCCAGGCCGCCCGCCGGTACGCACGCGCCGTCGCTGGCACAAGGGACTGCTGCTGACCGTCTCCGCGATGGCGGTGCTCGGTCTCGGCGGGCTGGCCGCCGCCCTCGTGGAGTCCTCGTCCGGGCAGACCGACATGTCCGCCAACGCGGACACCAAGGACTCGGCGGCCGTCGCCGGCCAACCGGACGAGCGGGCCGAAGCAGCCGACCCACTCCGCACACAGGTGCAGCAGCTCCTGTCGGGCGGTACGGCGAACCGCCCGCAAAACAACTCCGCCGCGGAGTCCCCGCTCATGGACGTCAACGGCATGCCGCCCTCATGCGTCCTGCGGGCGATCGGCCGTCCGGACGACGGCACCCCGCTCGCCTCCCGTCGGGGGGCCTATGAGGGATCGGACTCCTACCTCGTCGTCCTCCCCCATCCCGGCGACCGGTCACTGGTCGACGCCTTCGTGGTGGATGCCTCCTGCACGGCCGCCACGCCGTCCGCAACGGGCACTCTGCTGCGTGAGGAGACATACCCTCGTTAGGGCCGGAGCGCTGGGAATGCGGGGCCCGTAGGATCCGTTAGGCGGATACAACAGTCCCGCCGGGACACCGGCGCAGCTGGCAGACAGAGACGAGGAATGAACCCGTGAGCGACGTCCGAAACGTGATCATCATCGGTTCCGGGCCGGCGGGCTACACAGCCGCGCTGTACACCGCACGCGCCTCGCTGAAGCCTCTGGTCTTCGAGGGAGCGGTGACCGCCGGCGGTGCACTGATGACGACGACCGAGGTGGAGAACTTCCCCGGCTTCCGCGACGGCATCATGGGCCCGGACCTGATGGACAACATGCGCGCCCAGGCCGAGCGCTTTGGTGCCGAGCTGATCCCGGACGACATCATCGAGGTGAACCTCGACGGTGACATCAAGACCGTCACCGACTCCGCGGGCACCGTGCACCGGGCGAAGGCCGTGATCATCGCCACCGGCTCGCAGCACCGCAAGCTCGGCCTGCCCAACGAGGACGTTCTGTCCGGCCGTGGTGTCTCCTGGTGTGCCACCTGTGACGGCTTCTTCTTCAAGGACAACGAGATCGCCGTGATCGGTGGCGGCGACACCGCGCTGGAGGAGGCGACCTTCCTCTCCCGCTTCGCCAAGACCGTGACGGTGGTCCACCGCCGTGACACCCTGCGTGCCTCCAAGGCCATGCAGGAGCGTGCCTTCGCCGACCCCAAGATCAAGTTCATCTGGGACAGCGAGGTCGACACGATCCACGGCGAGGGCAAGCTCGCCGGCCTGACGCTGCGCAACACCAAGACCGGCGAGACCTCGGAGCTTCCGGTCACCGGCCTGTTCATCGCGATCGGCCACGACCCCCGCACCGACCTCTTCAAGGGCATTCTCGACCTGGACGGCGAGGGTTACCTGAAGGTCGAATCCCCCAGCACCCGCACACGGATCCCCGGTGTCTTCGCCGCGGGTGACGTCGTGGACCACACCTACCGTCAGGCCATCACGGCGGCCGGCACGGGCTGTTCCGCCGCACTGGACGCGGAGCGCTTCCTCGCCGCCCTGAGCGACGCGGAGGCCGAGCACACCCGCGAGCCCGAGCAGACCACCGCCGCAGTCTGACCTGCCCCCCACCGAAGTACCCGCACAACACCCCGAGGAGACACCCGTGGCCGGCAACACCAAGATCGTGACCGATGCGACCTTCGACGAGGAGGTCCTCGCCAGCGACAAGCCTGTCCTCGTCGACTTCTGGGCCGAGTGGTGCGGTCCCTGCCGCCAGATCGCCCCGTCCCTGGAGGCGATCGCGGCCGAGCACGCCGAGCAGATCACCATCGTCAAGCTGAACATCGACGAGAACCCGGTCACCGCCGCCAAGTACGGCGTCATGTCGATCCCGACCCTCAACGTCTACAAGGGCGGCGAGGTCGTGAAGACCATCGTCGGCGCCAAGCCGAAGGCCGCCATCGAGCGCGACCTCTCCGACTTCATCGGCTGACGCACCGGTCCTGACGGCGGACAGCGAAAAGGCCCGCCCCCTCTCGGGGGCGGGCCTTTTCACGCTCTCTCACAGCGGGCGCAGTGCGGGTTCCTTCTGCACGGCTCCCAGCAGGCGGTCGATCGCCAACTCCACGTCCTCACGCCAGGAGATCGTCGTCCGCAGTTCCAGCCTCAGCCGGGGGAAGCGGGGGTGGGAGCGGACCGTCTTGAACCCGACCGCCAGCAGATGCTCCGCCGGCAGCACGCACGCGGGCTCCTCCCACCGCGCGTCGCCGAACGCCTCGATCGCACGGAAGCCCCGTCGCACCAAATCCTTGGCGACGGTCTGCACCAGCACCCGGCCCAGCCCCTGGCCCTGGAAGCCCGGCATGATCCGTGCCGTCATCAGTTGCACGGCGTCGGCGGAGACGGGGCTCGTGGGGAAGGCCGTGGAACGCGGCACATATGCGGGCGGCGCGTAGAGCACGAAGCCGGCGGGAACCTCGTCCACATAGACGACCCGGCCGCACGATCCCCACTCCAGCAGGGCGGCCGATATCCAGGACTCCTTCTCCAGCTCCGGTTTCCCGGCCTGGACGGCGGCCTCACCGCTTACCGGGTCGAGTTCCCAGAAGACGCACGAGCGGCAGCGGTTGGGGAGATCCGGGAGGTTGTCCAGAGTGAGCGGAACGAGCCGACGCCCCATGAGGTCAGACCCTCGTTTCTGTCGTGGACCCAACTGCCGACGAAGCCACCCACCGCCCCCAGCCCCAGTCCCGCGGCCAAGAAGGCGGCCGTCTGCCAATCGTGCTCCACACCAGCGCGCCGCACCGATCGCATGGGGCCTCCCACCTCGGGGGGTCGTGCTCCATCTGGTAGGCATGGTAGCTGCGGGAGGACATGTCCGACACCGGACAACACCAACGGTCCAGCAAAAAGCGGGCCACATTCCCGGAAGGGAACGTGGCCCGCTGTGCTGTGGTGAGACGGCTCTGGGAGCCGGGCGGTCAGGCCGGTCTCACTCCTCGTCTTCGTCGGTCTCCTCGGTGAGCGACCGCTGGAGGGTGTTGCTCTCACCGGGAGCCATCGAACCGAGGATGCGCTCCAGATCTTCTATCGAGGCGAACTCAACGACGATCTTCCCGCGCTTCTGGCCGAGGTCCACCTTCACCCGGGTGTCGAAGCGGTCCGACAGACGGAGCGCCAGATCGGTGAGGGCGGGGGAGACCCGCCTGCCGGCCCGTGGCGTCGCGGACTTCCGGACGGGTGCGGTCTCGGAGTTCATCACATGCACGATCTCCTCGACCGCGCGCACCGACAGCCCCTCGGCCACGATCCGGCTGGCGAGCTTGTCCTGGTCCTCCACGTCCTCCAGGGCGAGCAGGGAGCGGGCGTGCCCGGCGGAGAGCACACCGGCCGCCACACGGCGCTGGACGGGCGCCGAGAGCTTCAGCAGCCGCAGGGTGTTGGAGACCTGGGAACGGGACCGGCCGATACGGTCGGCCAGCTGCTCGTGCGTGCAGGCGAAGTCCTTCAGCAGCTGGTCGTAGGCGGCCGCCTCTTCCAGCGGGTTCAGCTGCGCCCGGTGCAGGTTCTCCAGCAGCGCGTCGAGGAGGAGTTTCTCGTCCTCGGTGGCGCGGACGATCGCCGGAATGCGCTCCAGCCCGGCCTCGCGGCTGGCCCGCCAGCGACGCTCACCCATGATGAGCTCGTAGCGGTCGGTGCCGGTCTGCCGGACCACCACCGGCTGCAGCAGACCGACTTCCTTGATGGAGGCGACGAGTTCGGCCAGGGCGTCCTCGTCGAAGACCTCACGCGGCTGCCGGGGGTTGGGGGTGATCGCGTCGAGCGGCACCTCCGCGAAGTAGGCTCCCGCCACCGGGGCCGGCCCCTGGTCGACGGTCCCTTCCTGCGTTTCACGTGAAACAGGGATCTCCACGGTCCCACTGTGCTCAGGCAGAGCGGCAACCTTCGCCACCGCGATCCCCCGCTCCGGCGCCAGGACCGCCACAGCGGGAGCGGCCGCAGCCGCCGCCGTGGCCACCACGGTCGCGGCTGCCTGGTCCGCACCGTTGGGTGCGGCAGGAATCAGCGCGCCAAGACCACGGCCGAGCCCTCTGCGTCGCTCACTCACTGGATCCCCTCCGTGCTGCTCTTCTGTTCGTTGAACTCGCTACCGCCCCCGAGACCCCGCATCGCCATCTCCCGTGCTGCCTCGAGGTAGGACAGCGCTCCGCTGGATCCCGGGTCGTAGGTCAGCACGGTCTGGCCGTAGCTGGGCGCCTCCGAGATACGGACCGAGCGCGGGATGCTGGTGCTCAGCACTTCCTTGCCGAAGTGGGTGCGCACCTCCTCCGCGACCTGTGAGGCGAGCCGGGTCCGGCCGTCGTACATGGTGAGGAGGATGGTGGAGACGTGCAGCTTGGGATTGAGGTGGCCGCGCACCAGCTCCACGTTCCGCAGCAGCTGTCCCAGACCTTCCAGGGCGTAGTACTCGCACTGGATCGGGATGAGCACCTCGGCGCCGGCCACCAGGGCGTTGACGGTCAGCAGACCGAGCGAGGGCGGACAGTCGATGAGGATGTAGTCGAGGGGCTGCTCGTAGGACTCGATGGCCCGCTGCAGCCGGCTCTCTCGTGCCACCAGGGACACCAGCTCGATCTCCGCACCGGCGAGGTCGATCGTGGCGGGGGCGCAGAACAGCCCCTCCACGTCCGGCACCGGCTGCACGACATCGGAGAGTGGCTTGCTCTCGACCAGGACGTCGTAGATGGACGGCACCTCGGCGTGGTGGTCGATCCCCAGCGCCGTGGAGGCATTGCCCTGGGGGTCGAGGTCCACGACGAGCACCCGGGCCCCGTGGAGGGCCAAGGAGGCCGCCATATTGACGGTCGTGGTGGTCTTGCCGACGCCGCCCTTCTGGTTGGCGACGACGATCACTCTGGTCTCGGCTGGGCGGGGGAGTCCTTCACCGGCCCGCCCCAGAGCCTCGACGGCCAGTTGGGCGGCTCGGCCGATGGGGGTGTCATCCATCGGGGGCGGTGTTTCACGTGAAACATCCTCCCCGAACAGCTCGGTACGGGGACCGGGGACCGGATCGGCCATCGGTCCCGCGATGTTGGCGTCGGACCGCAAGGATTCACTCTCCTCGACTACAAGCTCGCAATGAACAGAGCCTGCCATGCTTTCGGGGTCGCGAACCAGTGAGGCCCGTTCTCCTGTGGATGAATCCTCCGGTCGGCTCGCCGGAGCGATCGATTCCGAGGCCCGTTGGGTCAGCGATTCGGCCGCCGCACGGGCGCGACCGAGGATTCCTGGAAGCAGAGAGCGCCGTTTCACGTGAAACACGATGCGCAGCCGCGCATCTGTTTCCTATCCGACACTCCGGGTTGTCCTGGTTTGACCGGTTGTATGGAGCACAGCCAGGGGATGTCGCCAACGTCACATTCAGCGCTGGCGACGGCGGTTCGCCCGGGCGGCCTTGGCACGCCGGGTCGCGGCACGGACGCCGCCGGGGCTCTCCCCCGCCAGCACACGGACGACCGTGGACTGGGGGTCCACCACGCCTTCGCCGACCTGCACCACGGAGGTCTCGGCGGCACCGAGCCGGCTGAGGGCGGCCCGCGCGGCCTTCAGCTCCTCCTCGGCGGTGTCCCCCTTCAGCACGGCCATCTCGCCGTGCGGACGCAGCAGCGGCATCCCCCAGCCGGCCAGCCGGTCCAGCGGCGCCACAGCGCGAGCGGTCACAACGTCCACCGGGGGCAGCTTGCCGATCATCTCCTCGGCGCGGCCGCGCACCACCCCGACATTGTCCAGACCGAGCAGCCGGACGGCCTCCTCCAGGAAGGTGGTCCGGCGCAGCAGCGGTTCCAAAAGCGTGATCGTGAGGTCGGGACGGCTCAGCGCCAGGGGAATGCCCGGCAGGCCCGCTCCGGAACCGACGTCGCAGACCGAGGCGCCGTACGGGATCACCTCGGAGAGGACCGCGCAGTTCAGCAGATGCCGCTCCCACAGTCGGGGAACCTCCCGCGGCCCGATGAGCCCGCGCCCCACCCCCGCGTCGGCCAGCAGCTCCGCGTAGCGCACCGCGTCCGCGAAACGCTCCCCGAAGACCTCCCGCGCCACTTCCGGCGCCGGGGGAAGCTCCGCCGCTGCTTCCGTCACGAGAACTGTCCTTCCGTAGTGCGGGGTCCTCAGAACCATGAGGGGCCGTCGTCATCAGGCTGACAAGATTCGGCCCCGCCTGCGAGCAGACGGGGCCACGTAGATACGGCGGGGAAATGAAAAGGACGGCGGTCAGGCCGGAAGAACGACCACGCGGCGCTCGGGCTCCTCGCCCTCGGACTCGCTGCGCAGCCCCGCCGCGGCGACGGCGTCGTGCACGACCTTCCGCTCGAACGGCGTCATCGCCTTGAGCTTCACCGGCTGACCGCTCTCCTTGACCTCCTCGACGGCCTTGACACCCAGGTCCGTCAGCTCGGTGCGCTTGCGCGCCCGGAAGCCGGCGATGTCCAGCATCAGCCGGCTCCGGTCACCGGTCTCCCGGTGCACCGCAAGGCGGGTGAGCTCCTGGAGTGCCTCCAGGACCTCACCGTCCCGACCGACCAGCTTGTTCAGATCCCGGCTCGACGACTCGCCGACGATGGAGACCGACGCGCGGTCGCCCTCGACGTCCATGTCGATGTCACCGTCGAGGTCTGCGATGTCCAGCAGCCCCTCGAGGTAATCGGCCGCGATCTCACCCTCCTGCTCGAGGCGGGTCAGCGCGTCGGTGGTGTTGCCGTCCGTCACGACGGGGCTCCTCTACTACTTCTTCTTCGACAGGTTCGGCTTGTCCGCACCGCTGCTGGGCCTCGGCGGCTTGCTGCCCGCGGCGCCACCACCGCCCTGCTTGGGCTTGCTGCTGCCCGTGGCCGGCTGGGCGGGCCCGCCCGTCTGGCGCTGGGACTTGGTCTGCCGCTTGGGCTGCGCGCGCTTGA
Source organism: Streptomyces sp. NPDC088732 (assembly GCF_044751205.1). Lineage (NCBI taxonomy): Bacteria > Bacillati > Actinomycetota > Actinomycetes > Kitasatosporales > Streptomycetaceae > Streptomyces > Streptomyces sp. NPDC088732. The sequence continues at coordinate 6,543 of NZ_JBIVLI010000009.1, read as the reverse complement.
CCGGGGCGGCGTCCTGCGCCTCCTTGGCGGCGACCGGCTCCTCCTTGAGCATGCCCTTGGCCTTCAGGCGCTCCTGGCGCTGCTGGTAGGCCAGGCTGCCCGGCGTGGGGTTGCGGCGGATGACGAACATCTGCTGGCCCATGGTCCACACGTTGGTGGTCAGCCAGTAGATGAGGACACCGACCGGGAAGTTGATGCCGAAGACGGCGAACATGATCGGGAAGACGTACATCAGCATCTTCTGCTGCTGCATGAACGGGGTCTTCACCGTCATGTCGACGTTCTTGGTCATCAGCTGGCGCTGCGTGTAGAACTGCGAGGCCGACATCAGGACGATCATGATGATCGTGACGATGCGCACGTCGGTCACGGAGGCGCCGAGCGCGGCCAGCTTGTCGGCGCCGTCGGTGAACTTCGCGGCGAGCGGGGCGCCGAAGATGTGGGCCTTCTGGGCGCTGGCGACCTGGTCGGCGCTGAGCACACCGACCTGGTTGCCCTGCGCGATGTTGCTGAGGACGTGGTACAGCGAGAAGAAGAAGGGCGACTGCGCCAGGATCGGAAGGCACGAGGAGAGCGGGTTGGTGCCCGTCTCCTTGTACAGCTTCATCATCTCTTCGGACTGACGCTGTTTGTCGTTCTTGTAGCGCTCCTGGATCGCCTTCATCTTCGGCTGGAGCGCCTGCATGTTCCGGGTCGCCTTGATCTGCTTCACGAAGAGCGGGATCAGGCAGATCCGGATCAGGACCACCAGTGAGACGATCGACAGACCCCAGGCCAATCCGCTGTCCTTGTCAAAGACAAGGCTGTACAGCGAGTGGAACTGGACGATGATCCACGAAACTGCGTCGTAGAGGGGGTTCAAGATCCCCACGGTCAGGCTCCTTGGGCATTAGGGGTCTCGACGGGCTCGGGAGTAACGGACCCGCCTGCCGTGCGGCCCCGGAGGGCTTCACGCAGGCGAGCGTGCCACGGCGGTCGCTTACGGGGCGGGACATGGTCCACGCCACCCAGCGACCACGGGTTGCAACGCAGGATCCGCCACGCGGTCAAGGCGGTGCCCTTGATCGCGCCATGCCGATCGATCGCCGTATACCCGTAGTGAGAACACGAGGGGTAGTACTTGCAGACCGGACCGAGCAACGGGCTGATGGTCCACTGATAAATCTTGATCAACGCCAACAGCGGGTACTTCATCTCGCCACCCCCAGGAGCCTCCCGAGGGCGGCATCCAGGTCTCGGGCCAGCTGTGAATGGTCTGCGTCACCCGCACCGGGCAGCGCTCGTACGACTACCAGGCTACCGGGGGGCAGCACGGACAGACGTTCGCGAACAAGGTGACGAAGCCGACGCTTGACCAGGTTCCGGGTGACAGCGCCTCCGACGGCCTTGCTGACAACGAAACCCGCACGCGCCGGGGGAGCACTTCCCCCCGCCGCGTGCGGGTCCTTTGTCTCACTGTCGGTGCGCAGGTGGACGACCAGCAGGGGTCGTCCGGCCCGGCGTCCTCGACGTACCGCGCTCGCGAAGTCCTGTCGCCGCCTCAGCCGATTCTCGGTGGGCAGCACGACATCACACCTCGCGCTTCGGTGCGATCAGGCGGACAGACGGGCGCGGCCCTTGCTACGGCGGGTCGCGAGGATGGCGCGGCCGGCACGCGTACGCATGCGCAGCCGGAAGCCGTGGGTCTTGGCGCGACGACGGTTGTTCGGCTGGAAGGTGCGCTTGCTCACTCGGGGGCTCCAGGATGAATCGTGTGTTGGCGGGGCGTCGCATGGCTGTCACCGTGCGCCCACGAGAAACTCGCGGAACATCCCAGGTGTGCACCGCTCAACGATCACCATGGTGATCCTCGCCCATCGGTAGGCAGGCGGCAGCAGCCATCGACAACTCGACCTGGTTACGGTACGCGCGGCTGAGGCATCAGGTCAAACCAGCGGGTCCGGCGGCCCGTCGGCGCCGCCATACGGACGTGGTTTTGCACACCCTGTGGACAACGACTTGAACCAGGCAGGCCCTGCTGACTACCGTGGCGGAACCCCAAAACATTCCCGTCCGTCCCAAGAACCACACCTTCGTGGGACCCATCGGCACCGACCAGCGACCGAGAGAGCGTGCCCTGTGGCTGACGTAACTGCCGATCTTGCCTCAGTCTGGCCAAGGGTCCTGCAGAAACTCCTTGTCGACGGCGACGACCTGAAGCCGAAGGACGCGGACTGGCTCCAGCGCACCCAACCGCTCGCCCTGGTCGCGGGCACCGCCGTGCTCTCGGCTCCCAACGAGTTCGCCAAGAGCGTGCTGGAGGGACGGCTCCTCCCGCTGATCACCGAAGTGCTCAGCCGTGAGTTCGGTCACCCGGTGGGCATCGCCATCGCCGTCGCCTCGGGCAGCGAGCAGGAGGCGGCTCCCGCACCGCCGCCCGCCCACGAGATGCCGCAGGGACCGTACGACCCCGAGCCGTCCCCCTATGACGAGCCGCAGCACGGCTACGGGGAGGGCCCGCGGATGCGCCGCGCCTACCCCGAGCACCAGGTCGGCGCTCCCGGCGGCTGGCCGCCCCGGGACCCCGAGGACCACTGGCAGCAGCAGCGGCTCGCCGACTTCCAGGAGCGCGAGCCGTATCCGTCGCCCCCGTCGCGCTACGAGATGCCGCCGGCGCACCAGGTCCCGCCCCGCCGCGAGCCTCCCGCGACTCCGTTGCCCCCGATGCCGGCCCCCCGCACTCCGGGCGGCCACAACGGCGGCGGTCCCGTCGGCCCCGGAGGGCACGGCAACCACAACAGCCACGGCGGCCACAGCGCTCACACCGGCCACAGCGGCGGTCCGGGCGCGGGCCCGGGAGGCATGGGCACGGGTTCGGGCGGCTCCGGCGGCCCTGCCGAGCCGACCGCCCGGCTGAACCCCAAGTACCTCTTCGACACCTTCGTCATCGGATCCTCCAACCGCTTCGCGCACGCCGCGGCGGTGGCGGTCGCCGAGGCGCCGGCCAAGGCGTACAACCCGCTGTTCATCTACGGCGAGTCCGGCCTCGGCAAGACCCACCTGCTGCACGCCATCGGGCACTACGCGCGGAGCCTGTACCCGGGCACCCGGGTCCGGTACGTGAGCTCGGAGGAGTTCACCAACGAATTCATCAACTCCATCCGCGACGGCAAGGCGGACGCGTTCCGCAAGCGGTACCGCGACATGGACATCCTGCTCGTCGACGACATCCAGTTCCTGGCGAGCAAGGAGTCGACGCAGGAGGAGTTCTTCCACACCTTCAACACCCTGCACAACGCGAACAAGCAGATCGTGCTCTCCTCGGACCGGCCGCCCAAGCAGCTGGTCACCCTGGAGGACCGGCTGCGCAACCGCTTCGAATGGGGCCTGATCACCGACGTCCAGCCGCCGGAGCTGGAGACGCGGATCGCGATCCTGCGCAAGAAGGCCGTGCAGGAGCAGCTCAACGCCCCGCCGGAGGTGCTGGAGTTCATCGCCTCCCGGATCTCGCGCAACATCCGCGAGCTGGAGGGCGCGCTGATCCGGGTGACCGCGTTCGCGAGCCTCAACCGGCAGCCGGTGGACCTCCAGCTGACCGAGATCGTCCTCAAGGACCTGATCCCGGGCGGCGAGGACTCCGTTCCGGAGATCAGCGGCCAGGCGATCATGGCGGAGACGGCCTCCTACTTCGGGCTGGACGTGGAGGACCTCTCCGGCTCCTCCCGCAGCCGGGTGCTGGTCACGGCGCGCCAGATCGCCATGTACCTGTGCCGTGAGCTGACGGATCTGTCGCTGCCGAAGATCGGCGCGCTGTTCGGCGGCCGCGACCACACGACGGTGATGCACGCCGACCGGAAGATCCGTTCCCTCATGGCGGAGCGGCGGTCCATCTACAACCAGGTCACGGAGCTCACCAACCGCATCAAGAGCTGACCGCGGGCTTCCGCCGGCCCTCCGCGGGCTGTTTCAGCGGCTTCTGCGGCTTCTGCGGCCTCCGCACCTCCTCAGCGCCCCGGGTCCAACTCCCGGGGCGCTTCGCCTTGTTCGAACGTGCCGGTCGCGGGCCGGGCACAGGAACGTCTCTCCACAGCGACGGCAGGGATTTCCCCGTCCACAGCCTGGGGACGCCCGAGTTGTCCAGAACTCGTCCACAGCCGGGGCTGTGGGAGACTCATCGCGCCTGCTGGGAGGCGTGTGGATTTGTGGGCAACCCGGATCCACAGACTGTGGATGCGCCGACGCCCTCCGGGGACGTCCACGAAGTTGTCCACCGGCCGCCCACAGGATCGGGGCGGTTGTCCCCACATCCGGGTGGCTTCTCCACAGTTCTGTCCACTGTTCGGCAACCCGACACGGCCCATCACCGGTCGGAGTGAACCGCGTCACACCAACGTGGTGGGTTGGGCTGGGGAGAACCTGGGTATTCCTGGGGACAGGCCTGGGGAGAACTGGCATCGCCCTGTGCATCGGGTGTGCACAACGTCGGGCTGTCCACAGACGGGGCTGTTTGTCCACGGGCCCCACCCACAGGCGCGGTGGACAAAAAACGCGGCCTGACCTGCACAGGAACCACTTATCCACGGTATCCACACCCCCTATTACTACGACCAGGGATAGATACCGGGAGACCTGCTTCGAAGCGGGGCCTGTGCACAAACGAGCCGTCGACCGCCCGACCCCTCCCGCGCCGGCTTGACCCCAACGCGCACCGCATGTCGGTGGCGGCTGTCAGACTGTTCCCCGGCAAGAGGGCCAGCAGGGCCAAGAGACAGTCGGCCACAGACAGCCAGCAACAGCAGGAGGCGGTTCCGGTGAAGATCCGGGTGGAGCGCGATGTACTCGCGGAGGCAGTGGCCTGGGCGGCCCGCAGTCTCCCGGCCCGTCCCCCGGTGCCGGTCCTTGCGGGGCTGCTGCTGAAGGCCGAGGAGGGCCAGCTGAGCCTGTCCGGCTTCGACTACGAGGTCTCGGCCCGGGTCTCCGTCGAGGCCGACATCGAGGAGGACGGCACCGTCCTGGTCTCCGGCCGGCTGCTCGCCGACATCTCGCGGGCACTTCCCAACAGGCCTGTGGAGATCTCCACCGACGGTGTGCGCGTGACCGTCGTCTGCGGCAGTTCGCGATTCACACTCCACACCCTGCCTGTGGAGGAGTACCCGGCGCTGCCCGCGATGCCGACCGCCTCCGGCACGGTCCCCGGCGAGGTCTTCGCCGCGGCCGCCGCCCAGGTCGCGATCGCCGCCGGCCGTGACGACACCCTCCCGGTGCTGACGGGTGTGCGGATCGAGATCGAGGGCGACACCGTCACCCTGGCCGCCACCGACCGCTACCGCTTCGCGGTCCGCGAGTTCCTGTGGAAGCCGGAGACCCCGGACATCTCCGCGGTCGCCCTGGTGCCCGCCAAGACGCTGCTGGACACCGCCAAGTCGCTCACCAACGGCGACTCCGTCTCCATCGCCCTGGCCGGCTCCGGCGCGGGCGAGGGCCTGATCGGCTTCGAGGGCGCGGGCCGCCGTACGACGACCCGGCTGCTCGAGGGCGACCTGCCGAAGTACCGCACGCTCTTCCCGACCGAGTTCAACTCCGTCGCCGTCATCGAGACCGCCCCGTTCGTCGAGGCCGTCAAGCGCGTCGCCCTGGTGGCCGAGCGCAACACGCCGGTGCGGCTGAGCTTCGAGCAGGGCGTGCTGACCCTGGAGGCCGGGTCCAGCGACGATGCACAGGCTGTGGAGCGGGTGGACGCGAAGCTGGACGGCGACGACATCTCGATCGCCTTCAACCCGACGTTCCTGCTGGACGGTCTGAGCGCGATCGACTCCCCCGTGGCGCAGTTGTCGTTCACCACGTCGACCAAGCCCGCGCTGCTGAGCGGCCGTCCGGCGGCCGACGCCGAGGCGGACGATGCGTACAAGTACCTCATCATGCCGGTCCGGCTGTCCGGCTGATGCGAGGCCTGTCCGGTCACGTCGGCCCTCAGGGGCCGACGTAGGCTCGACCTAGGTCAGGCAGGCTTCGAACGAAGGATCAACGATGGAGCTCGGTCTCATCGGTCTCGGCAAGATGGGCGGGAACATGCGCACCCGCATCCGCCAGGCCGGACACACTGTCATCGGCTACGACCGCAACCCGGACCTCGCCGACGTCCACAGCCTGCAGGAACTTGTGGACAAGCTGGCGGCGCCGCGTGTGGTGTGGGTGATGGTGCCGGCCGGTGCCGCGACCCAGTTCACCATTGACGAGCTGGGCGAGCTGCTGTCCCCCGGGGACGTGGTGGTCGACGGCGGCAACTCCCGCTGGACGGACGACGAGAAGCACGCCGAGGAGCTGGCGGCCAAGGGCATCGGCTTCGTCGACTGCGGTGTCTCCGGCGGCGTGTGGGGCCTGCAGAACGGCTACGCGCTGATGTACGGCGGCGACGCCGAGCACGTCGAGAAGGTCCAGCCGGTCTTCGACGCCCTCAAGCCTGTGGGCAACTTCGGGTCGGTGCACGCGGGCAAGGTCGGCGCCGGCCACTTCGCGAAGATGGTCCACAACGGCATCGAGTACGCCATGATGCAGGCCTACGCC